>NZ_JAPYKP010000172.1:0-10793 GCF_037179725.1 Mesorhizobium sp. Cs1321R2N1
GAGCAGCATGCCCGGCAGTGCGATAGGCGACAGCCCGGCGCCTTCAATGGCCAGCGGCGCAATGAAGCTGAACACTGTGACGGCGCCAATGAGGGCAAGCACCGTCGTCACCAGGATCGGCATCACGCCGGGACGCATGGCCGCCGCGAGCCGGCGCTTCAGCGGCAGCCTGGTGCCGATGATGCCGCGCGGCAGCCGGTACCACAGGATGGCGCCGGCGAGGGCGCCAAGGCCGGCAATGGCATAGAAGGTGCCGCGCCAGCCGGCGATGGCCGCGACCAGCGCGCCAAGCGGCGCACCGACGGCGACCGCAACCGTGGTGCCGCCGACGACGACGGCGATGGCACGCGCCCGGTGATGATCATCGACCAGCGCCACCGCCGTGCCTTGCGCGGTCGCCGCGAACAGGCCCGACGACAGCGCCATGATGATGCGTGCGACGAGCAGCACTTCGAAGGATGAGCTCAGGGCGGCGACGATATTGCCGATGACGAAGAACACCAGCGTCCACAGGATGACGCGGCGCCGGTCCCATTCACCGGTCAGCGTTGCCAGGATCGGCGTGCCGATCGCATAGGCGAGCGCGAAGGCGGTGATCAGCGAACCGGCGAGCGGCACCGAGATGCCGGCATCCCTTGCGATATCGGGCAGAAGGCTGGAGATGACGAAGCCTTCGGTCGAGATCGCAAACGATCCGAGCGCAAGCCAGAAGATTCTCTTGTCCATGGGAAAGCGTCCTTAGTTCAAAAGTTATTGAACAATTGGACATAAAAGGGCATCATGTCAATGAGCCAGGGCAAAATAGCAGAACCGTGCTGACAGCACTGTGTCAGGACGGTCGTGAAGTGGAGAAACAGCGTGTATGGGCTGAGCAGGATCGACGCGTTGAAATCGGTCCGAACTGCGCTTAGGTTCCAGCCATGAGCTTGCCACACCCCAATACGGACCAGATCAGCCTGCCCATCGTGCTCGGCGTGCTCGGCGACCCGACGCGGCTCGCCATCGTGCGCTATCTCGCCAGCAAGGAAGGCGTGCCGCTGAACTGCAGCCGCTTTCTCGACCTCGCCTCCAAGACCAACCTCAGCTACCACCTCGCCAAACTGCGCGAGGCTGGCGTCACCCGCGCCGAAGTGGTCGGCACCAATCGCATGATCACGCTCCGCCGCGCCGACCTCGACGCCCGTTTCCCCGGCCTGCTCGACAGCGTGATCGCGGCGGCCGCCGACGACGCCGCCCTGCCGGCGGTAGGCGGTCATGATTTGGAAGTGCCGGTCTGAACCTTTTCCTCGCGAAGCGGGGGAGGAACCAAGTCCTGCCGCCCACCCACGGAAGCTCCTCATGCGCATCGCCGTTCTCGCCGACATCCACGGCAATGTTCTCGCCCTCGAGGCCGTGCTCGACGATCTCGGGCATCGCGGCGGCGCTGATCTCACCGTCAATCTCGGCGACAGCGTTTCGGGTCCGCTCTGGCCGCGCGAAACGATGGAACGGCTGGAAGCGCTCAACCTGCCGACGGTGCGTGGCAACCATGACCGCCGCGTCGCCGCCGATCCGGCCGATGAGACCATGTGGGCGTCCGACGTCTATGCGCAGCAGCGATTGACGCCAGCGCAGCGCGACGCACTGTTCGCCCAACCGCTGACCCTTGAGATCGCGCCTGGCATCGTCGCCTTCCATGCCCGCCCGGATCACGACGAGAAATACCTGCTCGACGCGATCGTCGATGGCCAGTTGGTCCGCGCGCCGCTGGCCACGATCCGGCGCCGGCTGAAGGGGCTCGACCCAGCCTGCCGCATCGCGCTCTGCGGCCACAGCCACCGGGCCGAGTTGATCCGCATTCCCGATGGTCCCGTCATCTTCAACCCGGGCAGCATTGGCTGCCCCGCCTATGACGACGACACGCCGCCGGCGCATGTCTCCGAACAGGGCTCGCCGCATGCGCGCTATGGCATCGTCACCTTGGGCGGCGGCGGTCAACCGGATCGCTTCGAGATGATCGCGGTGGACTACGACCACGAGGCGGCGGCACGGCAGGCCGAACAGGCGGGACGCCCGGAATGGGCGCACGGCCTGCGCACCGGCTTCATGCCGGAAGCGGCGCGGCCGTAATCCTTGAACCGCACCACCCGGCGCCATGGTTTGCCATCATGATTGGGCTGAATTTTCCGGCTTTCATGGCCGCGCGCCGTCCCCTATAAAACCGGCCGGACATGCGGCGAGACGGCCGCGGTGATTTGAGTATCGGCGCACGGCCAAATGATGAGGCGCACAGTTACGCTCCGAAAAAGTTTGCAGGCGCTGATTGCCGTTCCGCTGCTGATGGCGGCGTGGCCGGCCGTTGTTCCGGCGCATGCCGAAGAGGCGCCGTTCATCTCCGTCGTCACCGGGCTCGCCCCCGACGACCTGCTCAATGTCCGCGCCAAGCCGTCGGCGATCGGTAAGACCGAGGCCCGCCTGGCTGCCGGTGCGAGCGTGAGAAACCTCGGCTGCAACGACATTGACGGCCATCCCTGGTGCAAGGTCGAGTCTGACAATCCCAAAGCCACCGGCTGGGCCCCCGCGCGCTACCTGGTGCCTCTCAATCCGGCGACGGTGCCCGGCCAGGCGGGGGACGCCGTGGCCACCGAAGCCGGCGCGACGCCCGATGCACCCGACCTGACCGCCCGGTTGGGTAGCGCGGACCAGCCGGCCAGTCCTGAAACCATGCCTAAATCCGCGGCGGAGATCGCCATGCAGGATGCCTATGGGCTGGCGCTGGCGGCGAATGGAACACTGCAAATTCCCTGCGCCCGCTACGTTGGACAGCCCATGGCGCCCTGCGCGGCGAGCGTGACGCGCAAGGGCACGGACAAGGCCGACGTGACCGTGACCTGGCCCGATGGCGGCAGCCGCGTCATCTCCTTCGATGCTGGCCTGCCGGCAAGCTCGGACGCCGGCAGCAACTTCCGCTTCACCAGGGAAGGCAAACTCAACATGATCCGCATCGGCGTGGCGGAGCGGTTCGAGATCACGGATACGGTGGTGCTGGGGGATTAGGACGCCGGCGCGATGGAATGAGGCGCTTGTTTGCTTGGCGCTGTGAACCCTTCATTTTCGGGGTTACATCGGGCAAAACTCTTCCCTATAAGGCCCTCCTAGCCTGATACCAGAATCGCGAGCACAACCGGCCGGGTCTTCCCGTCCCGGTTTTTTGTGCAAGCCCGCTGCCGAACGGAATTCACAGACATGCCCAGACGCACCGACATCAAGTCGATCCTGATCATCGGGGCCGGCCCCATCGTCATCGGCCAGGCCTGCGAGTTCGACTATTCCGGCACCCAGGCCTGCAAGGCGCTGAAGGAAGAGGGCTTCCGCGTCATCCTGGTCAATTCCAACCCGGCCACCATCATGACCGACCCGGAACTGGCCGATGCCACCTATATCGAGCCGATCACCCCCGAGGTCGTCGCCAAGATCATCGCCAAGGAGCGGCCCGACGCGCTGCTGCCGACCATGGGCGGCCAGACCGCGCTCAACACCGCCCTGTCGCTGCGCCGGATGGGCGTGCTCGAGCGTTACAACGTCGAGATGATCGGCGCCGACGCGCATGCCATCGACAAGGCCGAGGACCGCGCGCTGTTTCGCGAGGCGATGAAGACGATCGGGCTCGAAACGCCGAAGTCGATGCTGGCCAACGCCACCGACGTCAAGAACGCCGATCGCAAGACGCATGAGGCCGAGCGCGCCGCGCTGAAGGCCGAGAAGCCCGACAATCTCGACGCCGAACTCGACGCGCTGGAAACCCGCTGGAACCTCGGCGAAGGCGACCGCAAGCAGCGCTACATCAGCCATGGCATGGCGATCGCCGCCCAGGCGCTCGACCATGTCGGCCTGCCCGCCATCATCCGCCCCTCCTTCACCATGGGCGGCACCGGCGGCGGCATCGCCTACAACAGGGCCGAATTCTACGACATCGTCCAGTCAGGCCTCGACGCCTCGCCGACCACCGAAGTGCTGATCGAGGAAAGCGTGCTCGGCTGGAAGGAGTATGAGATGGAGGTCGTCCGCGACAAGGCGGACAATTGCATCATCGTCTGCTCGATCGAGAACATCGACCCGATGGGCGTGCATACGGGCGACAGCATCACCGTCGCCCCTGCCCTCACCCTCACAGACAAAGAATACCAGATGATGCGCAACGCCTCGATCGCGGTGCTGCGCGAGATCGGCGTCGAGACCGGCGGCTCCAACGTGCAGTTCGCCGTCAACCCCGCCGATGGCCGCCTCGTCGTCATCGAGATGAACCCGCGCGTCTCGCGCTCATCCGCCCTCGCCTCCAAGGCGACCGGTTTCCCGATCGCCAAGATCGCCGCCAAACTCGCCGTCGGCTACACGCTGGACGAGCTGGAGAACGACATCACCGGCGGTGCGACGCCCGCATCGTTCGAGCCAAGCATCGATTATGTCGTCACAAAAATCCCGCGCTTTGCCTTCGAGAAATTCCCCGGCGCCGAGCCGGTGCTGACCACCGCCATGAAGTCGGTCGGCGAAGTCATGGCCATCGGCCGCACCTTCCAGGAGTCTTTGCAGAAGGCGCTGCGCGGTCTGGAGACCGGCCTCACCGGCCTCGACGAGATCGAGATTCCCGGCCTTGGCCATGCCCTGGGCAACAACCCGGACGACCGCAACGCCATCCGCGCCGCGCTCGGCACCCCGACGCCGGACCGGCTGCGCATGGTGGCGCAGGCAATCCGCATGGGCACGTCGCTCGAAGACGTGCACGCCATGTGCAAGATCGACCCGTGGTTCCTCGAACAGATCGCCGACATCCTCGCCATGGAAGCCCGCATCCGCGAGCACGGTATTCCGCAGGACGCCGTCAACCTGCGCATGCTCAAGGCCATGGGCTTCTCCGATGCCCGCCTCGCGTCGCTGACGAAGACCGACGCCGAAGTCGTTCAGAAGATTCGCGAAAAGCTCGACGTTCATCCGGTTTATAAGCGCATCGACACCTGCGCCGCCGAGTTCGCCTCGCCCACCGCCTACATGTACTCGACCTATGAAGTGCCCTTCGCCGGCGCGCTCGCCAACGAGGCCCAGGTCTCGTCGCGCAAGAAGGTGGTCATCCTCGGCGGCGGGCCGAACCGTATCGGCCAGGGCATCGAGTTCGACTATTGCTGCTGCCACGCGGCGTTTGCGCTGCGCGACGCCGGCTATGAAGCGATCATGATCAACTGCAATCCCGAGACGGTGTCGACCGACTACGACACCTCCGACCGGCTCTATTTCGAGCCGCTGACGGCGGAGGACGTGCTGGAGATCCTGCGCGCCGAGCAGGCCTCGGGCGAGCTGGTCGGCGTCATCGTCCAGTTCGGCGGCCAGACGCCGCTGAAGCTGGCCGATGCGCTGGAGAAAGCCGGCATTCCGATCCTCGGCACCTCGCCCGACATGATCGATCTGGCCGAAGATCGCGACCGCTTCCAGAAGCTCTTGCACAAGCTCAACCTCAGCCAGCCGAAGAACGGCATCGCCTATTCGGTCGAGCAGGCCCGCCTCGTCGCCGGCGAGCTCGGTTTCCCGCTGGTGGTGCGCCCCTCCTATGTGCTCGGCGGCCGCGCCATGCAGATCATCCATGACGAGGGCATGCTGCAGAGCTACCTGCTGGACACCGTGCCCGGCCTGGTGCCGGAGGACATCAAGCAGAAATACCCCAACGACAAGACCGGTCAGATCAATACGCTCTTGGGTAAGAACCCGCTGCTGTTCGACACCTATCTGTCGGGCGCCATCGAGGTCGATGTCGATTGCCTCTGCGACGGCAAGGCGACCTTCGTCTCCGGCATTCTGGAGCACATCGAGGAAGCCGGCATCCATTCGGGCGACTCGGCCTGCTCGCTGCCGGTGCACTCGCTGCCTTCGGAACTGGTCGACGAGCTGGAGCGCCAGACGGCGGCCCTTGCCCGCGCCCTCAATGTCGGCGGCCTGATGAACGTGCAGTACGCGATCAAGGACGGCACGGTCTATGTGCTGGAGGTCAACCCGCGCGCGTCGCGCACCGTGCCTTTCGTCGCCAAGACCATTGGGCGCCCGATCGCGAAAATCGCCGCCCGCATCATGGCCGGCGAGACGCTCGAAGACGCCTTCTCCCACTACGGCGCCATGCCCGACCCCCGCAACCCCGGCCACATCGCGGTCAAGGAAGCCGTCTTCCCCTTCGCCCGCTTCCCCGGCGTCGACATCCTGCTCGGCCCGGAAATGCGCTCGACCGGCGAGGTCATGGGCCTCGACCGCGACTTCGCGCTCGCCTTCGCCAAGAGCCAGCTCGGCGCCGGCGTCGACCTGCCCCGCTCCGGCACGCTGTTCGTCTCGGTGCGCGACGAGGACAAGAAGGGCATCCTGCCGGCGGTCAAGCGCCTCGCCGGCCTCGGCTTCAAGGTGCTGGCGACGTCAGGCACGCAGCGCTTCCTCGCCGAAAATGGCGTGGTGGCGGAAAAGATCAACAAGGTCCTGGAAGGCCGCCCCCACATCGAAGACGCCATCCGCAACCGCCAGGTGCAGATCGTCTTCAACACCACGGACGGCCAGAAGGCGGTGTCGGACTCCAAATCGCTGCGTAGGGCAACACTGATGCAGAAGGTGCCGTATTACACGACGCTGTCGGGGGCTGCCGCGGTGGCCGAGGCCATTGCGGCGCTGAAGGCGGGGAGCCTCGAAGTGCGGCCGCTGCAGGAGTATTTTGCGTAAGATGATTGACTCCCTTCTCCCCGTTCAACGGGGAGAAGGTGCCGGCAGGCGGATGAGGGGCAGCACGAACTTCTGAAATGCCTTGGCATCTCTCATAGAGGGATCGGGCTAAGCTTCCAGTGGGGCTGTCGGTTCTGAACCAGGCATGAGGACCACAGCCAACAGGTATTTCAGAGCTATTTGCGGATTGGACCGACGCTTGATAGCCTCACTAAATAGTGGCGGAGTCGGGATTCTTTTGTGGACAGCTGGAAAACCCTGGTCAGTGCGACGCTTGCTCTTTCACCTACGAACAAGGTTGGAAAGACTTTAGGTCTCACTGTTCGCGGAGGGGAAGCCAAGGTAGGCTGGCATTTCCCCACGATCCGTTATGCTGTGAGCCGTATAGTCCTACACTTTCAGACAGAAGACTGTTCGCTTCCAGAAGAGGATTGGGCATTTGACGCCATAAACCTGGGGGAAATAGAGGTCTCCCAAGAGATCTCAGAAACTACCGAAGCCAACAAGGGAATAGATAGTGGATGGGCAGCGTCAATTTCTGCATCCACTCCACAGGGAAGTGTGAAGTCGTCACATTCGCGTGTTTTCAAGAGCACGAG
Source organism: Mesorhizobium sp. Cs1321R2N1 (assembly GCF_037179725.1). NCBI lineage: Bacteria > Pseudomonadati > Pseudomonadota > Alphaproteobacteria > Hyphomicrobiales > Phyllobacteriaceae > Mesorhizobium > Mesorhizobium sp. Cs1321R2N1. Next base: position 7,323 of record NZ_JAPYKP010000172.1, read on the forward strand.
CGCAAAAACGGCGCGTTTCTCGACAGTACACAGGCCTATTCTGGCACACGGGAACGCGGTGAGCCCCGCGTGGAGCCTCACGTCTGAACAGGTACAAAAACCATTGTTTGGCACACTTATCAAACATGACCGCTTCTGCCGAGCCGAACCCAACGGGCCGAAGCCAAGAGTTTCAGTATCCTTCGAAATCCCGTACGACGCCCTCCTGTTCAGACGGGCGGATGGCTCATTCTTTTCGGGGAATAAGTTTGGGATCATAAGGCTGTTGTTGAGAGCATCAATATGCGAGCGAAAACAGCCGATTTGTGAGACGGACCTATGATGGTGGAACTAGATGAGGTTTTGGCAAAAGTTCATTTCGGCCGACACCGACAACTTCGTAGAATTGGTGAGGATATCCGGTCTCGACCCAGAAACGGATTTTCGTTTTGCGAATTTTGAAGGCATGAATTTTTCAAATTGCAGATTGAGGGGCTTTAATTTCACGGGCTGTGACTTTACCAACGCGGTTATCGGAAACGCTGATTTCAGCGGTGCCATTATTAAGGGCGCCAAGTTCCTTAACGACGGGAAATCAGCGGATCGTATTAATACTCAGATGATTATCCAAAAGAGGAAAGCAATCATAGCCGCTATGTCCTCCCGACTTGGAGATACCTTAATTAAGACTAGCCAGGCGATGTATCAGAACATTGACGGGAAAAAGAGAATAGCCTGTACAATATCTAGGAGATACAACTCTCGAACACCTTATTGGTATGCGTATCACCCGAGATGGGATGATTTCCTTAGAGGCGGTTCTGAAGGATATTTCGTACTTGGCTGCATGGATTTGAGCATAGCATTTTCAATTCCACTACAAGATATAGATAGAATTGTATTTGATCTTAACGTCTCAAAAACCGAAAGGCGTCAATATTGGCACGTTCACATCGGCGAACCGACAGAAAACGAATACGTTCTGATAGTCCCTCGCAAAAACAGCGTTAGCTTGAAACCTTATGAATTTCCGATTTAAGCTGTCTGCGCGCACTCTGCCTGCCATCACTCACCCCACCGCCACACACTCAATCTCGATATCAAACTCCATCGGCCACGACGCCACCGGCACGAAACTGCGCGCCGGCGGGTTCACGCTGAAATACCGGGCATAGACCCTGTTTATCGCGTTGTAGAACCCCGAATTGACGGCGTAGATGCGCACCATCACCACGTTTTCCAGGGAGGTGCCGGCCGCTTCCAGGCAATGTTTCAACGCCTTCAGCGACGCGTCTGTCTGGGTTTCGATGTCGCCGCGCACCATCTCGCCGGTCACCATGTCCACCGGCGGCGTCGCCGAGATGAACACGAAGCCGTTGGCCCTCACCGCCGTCGAACAGGGCAGGCCCAGCGCCCGCACCTTGTCCGACATCACGGGCACTTCGATGACTTCTTTTTTCATGGCGATGCTCCCTTGTTGGCCAAGCTGGCGCCAAGGCCCCCTCACCCAGCCTCCGCTTCGCTCGGCTGACCTCTCCCCGAGGGGAGAGGAGATTACGAGCGCCAGCGCCAAGCTCTTCTCCCCAGCGGGGAGAAGGTGGACGCGAAGCGGCCGGATGAGGGGGCTTGCGCCGACTCCTGCGGTTATAGACAGCTTATCCCGACACGGGCGGAACGCCAGCGCGGACGCATGGTTCAGTCACCCCTGCCCCGGGTACGCCGTGCCGTCCTTGTGCAGGAACCGCCCGTCCGAACTCGGGCTCATCATGTCGATGTCGGAGCAGGTGATGACATCATCGCGATTGCGCGAGCCGACTTCCAGGTAGCGCGCGGTGACCGACGAGCGGTTGATCATGTGGTGGCCGTTGCCGCTGTTCCTGGCGAAGGTGGCGCAGTCTCCGGCCTTGAGCAGCGTCTCGCCGCCATCCTCGACCAGCACCAGTTCACCCTCGAGCACATAGACGAACTCGTCCTCGTGGCTATGCCAGTGGCGCTGGCTCGACCAGCCGCCCGGCGGCAAGGTCATCAGGTTGACGCCGAAATCGGTGAGCCCGCCGGCATCGCCAAGGCGTCGGCGCGTGCGGTCGGCGCAAGGAGCGTCGAAGGGTGCGGGATAGCCGGAGCCCTTGCGGACGGGCACGGATGCGAGGTCGATCTTGGGCATGGGGTGCTCCCGGGTGATGAGCGCAGTCTAGCGCATGGCGGGTGGAGGCACAGGGCCAAGTTGCGGGGTGGCGGTTTGTCAGAGGAGTGGCAGGATGATGGCGGTAGCGCTCTACGGCGCCCCCCTCTGTCCTGCCGGACATCTCCCCCTCAAGTGGGGAGATTGGCAGCTTCGGTGCCGGCTCTCTTTCTGGCAATGGTTGAAAATTGGCGAAGGCCGCGATGACAGCCAATCTCCCCCCAAGAGGGGGAGATGTCCGGCAGGACAGAGGGGGGCGCCGTAGAGCGCCAGCTTGATCCCCTAATGCGCCGCGCCGAGTTCCTTCACGTGCTTCTCATGCTCCTTCAGCGTCGGCAGCGTCTTCTTGGCGAATTCCTTCAGCGCGGGGTCGTCGCCGGATTTCGCATAGGTGCTGAACAGGGCGACCGCCTGCTTGTGGGCTTCGGTCTGCATCATGACGTATTTCTGGTCGAACTCCTTGCCGCTGGCGCCTTTCAGCTGGTCCAGCATCTGCTGGTCCTTGGGCTGCAGCGCGGGTCCGGCGGGCTTGATCGAGGCAGTGGTCTGCCCCTTGCTCAGCGCCTGCTTGAAGTCCTCGCCGGCCTTGGTGTGGTCCTTGATCATCTGGCCGGCGAAGGCCTTGACGTCCGCCGAGGCGGATTTCTGTTCGGCCAGCCTGCTCGACTGGATCTCGAATTCATTGGCGCTGGGCACGGTGCTGGCAAAGGTCGGGGTGTCGACCTTGCTGTCGGGCAACATGGGCGCGACCGCGTTCGAACTGGTGCCGTTCGTCTGGGCAAGGGCTGCGGGCGCGACGGCGGTCAGCGCGACGGCGGCCATGGTCAGGAGCATTTTCATCTGGGATCTCCGATCGGAATGGTTCCCTCGGGATTCCAACGCCGCAGGCGAGATGAAGTTGCGCGAGGCCTCTCAGTGGCAGCACGCGTCGCCATATTGCAGCTGCTCGTGCCAGTTCGGCCGGCCCTCCGGGGTGAAATCCATCAGGTTCCACAGGATCTCGCAGGTGCCGATGGCGCGCGGGTCCTGGCCGGGCTCCGTCGGCGCGAAGCCGAGTTCGGACGACCAGAAATGCCTGATCCCGTCACCGTCGCGGTGGAACACCGAAAGCAGCGGGATCTGCGCACCGTCGGCATCCTCGGCATTGTAGTCGCGCTTGAAGCTGTTGTTGGCCGACGACACCAGCCGCATGTTGCGCCAGCCGCGATCGCGGCCCAGCGTGACGAGGTTTTCCAGCGCGGTCTTGGCCACGACGGCGAAGTTGAAGCCGGCCGCCTCGAGATGGCCGACCGCGCCGTCGAACTGGTCGA
>NZ_JAPYKP010000173.1:0-10630 GCF_037179725.1 Mesorhizobium sp. Cs1321R2N1
CGTTGGCGATGCTCTCGATCCTGGCGATCGCCGCACTGGCGGCGCCGACGCGCGCCCGGCGCTCCTCCGCGGCGGCCGGATTCTCGCCTGGCTCGACCAGTCCCCGCGCGATCCTGGGCAAGGCAAAGCTGGCAATGACGAGCGAGCAGATGATGACGCCGGCGGCGAGGAAGATCACGACATCGCGTGCCGGAAAGGGTGAGCCATCCTGCAAACCCAGCGGCAAGGACAGGATGCCCGCCAATGTGATGGCGCCGCGCACGCCGGCCACGGAGCCGGCGAGCCGGACGCGAAATCCGAACGGCTCGGCCTTGCGCTTGCCCACACGCGCCGCGATCGCCTGGGCGATGTCCCCGACCCAGATCCACAGGAAGCGCAGCCCGATCAGGCAGAGCGTCAGGATCAGCACCGTCGCCACCGGCTCGATCAGCCAATGCCGGCTGGACAACTCCGGCGGGACCTTGCGGATGATGTCGGGAAGCTGCAGGCCGAGCAGAATGAACAGAGCGCCATTGAAGACGAAAGTGAGCGTCGCCCAGAGCGACAGAATCTGCATGCGCGCCGACACGCCGAGGAAACGGTACATGCCGCTGACCCCGGTCAGCAGGCCGGCGGTGACCGCCGCCAGGATGCCCGAGGCTCCGATATGCTCGGCGCCGAGATAAGCGACGAAAGGCAGCAGGATCATCACGAGAACCTGCGCATCGGCCGGCACGCCGCCGATGCGGCTGAGCAGCTGCAGAGCCTTGGCGGCGATGAACAGGGCCGCGATACCGGCCAGGATGCCAGCGGCGACGGCGTAGAGAAAGCTGAGCGAGGCTCCCGCGAGCGAGAAGCTGCCGGTCAATGCCGCCGCCACCGCAAAGCGGAACATGACGAGGCCCGACGCATCGTTGAGCAACGACTCGCCCTCCAATATGTGCATCAGCCGGGCGGGAATCACATTCCTGTCGACGATCGAGGACACCGCCACGGCATCGGTCGGCGACAGCACGGCGGCCAGCGCGAAAGCGACGACGAGCGGAATGCTCGGCACGAGCCAGTGCAAGGCATAGCCAAAGCCGACAATGGTGAAGAAGACCAGGCCAATGGCGAGATCGAGTATGGGTCCGCGCAAGGCGACGAGTTCGCGCTTGGGCGCCGCGAAGGCGTCACCAAACAGAAGCGGCGGGATGAACACCAGCAGGAAAAGTTCGGGATCGATCTCGACATGCAGGCCCCTGGCAGGCCAGGCCAGGGCCGCGCCGATGGCGATCTGCAGCACCGGCAACGGCACCCGAACCAGCCGGACGAGCGCGCCGGACAGCGCCACGAAGACAAGCACGACGAGAATGAAGATGGAGACGTCCATGGCACGATTCCCGCTGTCTGCCGACCATGCGCAATAGCCGGAGCTTCGTCCAGCCGGTCTAACGGCTGGAAATGGCGGCGTCCGCAATAAAAAAGCCGCCCTGAGAGCGGCTTTTTTTGCGAAAATATCAGGTCGTTATAGCGAAGACGTGATCTGCAGCTCGCTGGCGCCGTCGAGCGCGTAGACATCGTCGCGGAACTGGACGACGCCGGGTCCTGTCGACCACGCCGAGAGATAGAGGAAATGCACCGGCACCGGGTTGGTGACCTGGATCGGCGTGTTTTGGCCGGTCTTGATAGCCGCCTCGAAATGCTGGCGATCCCAGCCGGGCGTGTCGCGCAGGATCCAGGTGACGAGATCACGCACGTTCTGGACGCGCACGCAGCCCGAGGAATCGAAGCGCATCATCTTGCCGAACAGGCTCTGCTGCGGCGTGTCGTGCATGTAGACGCCGTCCGGGCTCGGGAAATTGATCTTGACCGACGCCATGGCGTTTTCCGAACCGGGATCCTGACGGAAACGGTACTTGGCGGCATCGTCGGTCGACCAGTCCACATTCATCGGATCGACTTCGCTGCCATCGGGCGCGAACAGGCGGATATGGCTGTTCTTGAGATAATCGGGATCCTTCCGCATCAGCGGAATGATGTCCTTGCGCACGATCGAGACCGGTGCGTTCCAGTACGGATTGACAATGATCTCGTTGATCTTGGAATTGACGATCGGCGTCTGGCGATCGATCTTGCCGACGATCGCGGTGTGGCGAAGCACGACGCGGTCGTTCTCGACCGCTTCGATCTGTGCGGCAGGAATATCGACCAGCACATAGCGGCTGCCCAGCGTGCCGGCCTTCTCTTTCAGCCGCTGCAGATTGGTCTGCAGCTGGCCCAGCCGGATTTGCGCCGAAACATTCATCGCGGCGTAGGTATACTTGCCCATCGAGCCGTCAGCCGGCAGGCCATGGCGCAACTGAAAGCGCTTGACCGCCGAGTCGACATAGGAATCGAAAGCCGTCGAAATGCCGGCGCTCTGCGACAGGTCGCCCGCCATCATCAGGCGCTTGCGCAACGGCACCACGTCCGGGTCATCGACGCCGAGTTGCAGTTTCTTGGTCGCGGGAACGTCGGTCCAGCCGCCCTGCGCGACGATGTTGTGATATTGCGCGACCGCCTGCTCGGTGAAGGCGACGGTCTGCGGGCTGAAGATCGGCAGCGTCGAGGCCACCTTGCCGCCTTCGCTGGCGCGGGCATCGAACTGATCATCCCAATTGCCGCGGGCAGAGGATTTCAGGATATCCCCGATCACATCCTGCGCACTGGCACGGCCGGCCACCATGGCTGCGGCGAGCGCGGAGGCTCCGGAAAGGAAAAAGCGGCGGCTGGTTCTCATGGACGTTCCAGACATTCTTGTAGCGTTCGATCACTTGCTGCGTCGATCATCGCGCGATCTCGCCCGCACTCTAAAATCGGCAATCTTAACAATTAGCCAACCATGGTCCGTATCACATTGGCGACAAAGGCAAGAGGCGCGATGCGGTTGCGGGTGGACGCATGGTCTTCACCACAGCATCACTGCCACTCTCGGTTCCACTGGAATATGGCGGCAACGTGGCCTTGGCCCGTAATTTGCTTTGGCCGGACGCAAGAAAGAAAAGACCGGTGCTTTTCGGCACCGGCCCTGACTGGAGGTCGCTGTTATGGCCACGCTTCTGCGGCGCGGCTCCGTTTCCTGGATGGTCTTACATCCGGTAGGCGATGGTGTCGTTCCAGAAGCGGTCGAGCCGCTGCAGGGCGCGGTTCATCTGCTTGAACTCGTCGGTGTTGATGCCTCCGACCTGTTCGATCGAGCCGACATGGCGTTCATAGAGACCGGCGACCACATCAGCCACTTCATTGCCTTTCGGCGTCAGCGAGACGCGGACCGAACGGCGGTCGATGCGTGAGCGCTGGTGGTTGATGAAGCCGAGATCGACCAGCTTCTTCAGATTGTAGGAGACGTTCGAGCCGAGATAGTAGCCACGTGAACGCAGCTCGCCGGCGGTCAGTTCGGAATTGCCGATGTTGAAGAGCAGCAGCGCCTGGATGGCATTGATGTCGGAACGGCCGTTGCGGTCGAATTCGTCCTTGATGACATCAAGCAGACGGCGGTGCAGACGCTCGACCAGCTGCAGCGATTCCATGTACAGGGAACGGATAGCCTCGCGGCGATCGTCGGAAACGTTGGCGGTCTTGGCCGCCGGACGCGAATTGATCATTGTCTTTGCCTCTCGTTTGTCGCCCTGGTGATTTTTTGTTTTTCACCTTGATCGCGACACTATCGAATACTCATAAAATTCGACTTAAACGCTAGGGCTAACAAGAGCTTACCGGTAAGAGGTTTCGGAAGACGCTTAACGAACGGTCACCCGGGCAAGGATGATTAACCTAAAGATTTAGGCAATGATCGCCGGGGCGGATTCGAGCGGTCGCCAGGTCGTCAACCCGTACAATGGCTTAGTGTCGTGCCGGGCGTTTCTGCAGATAGATGACGACGCGAAAGACGATGTAGAGCAGCGCCACGCAGGCATGCGAGACGATGATCAGGAGACGGTGGCCGAAAAGCTCGGGAAAGCCGGCATACATGACGGTCTCGGTGACCGCGCATATGAACCAGATCACCGGACCCCAGGACGCCAGCATCCACAACCCGGCCGCGGCGAAGGGAAAGAACACGGCGAGCATCACCGCCGCCACCTGCCAATGCACCGGCATAAGATCGAAGCGCCACAGCGAGCCCGGGTAGAATCCGATCAGCTTGATCCAGTACAGGATGCCGAACATCAGGCAGTAGCCCGCGATGACGCGCTGGAACCAGGCGAAGATCACCTCGACCGTCGAGGGCTGCAGGACGACGCGTCTCGATGTCACTTCGCTCACAGCCCAAGCTCCCGATCGCCGAGCGGAGCGAAATAGGCCTCGACATCCGCCTCGCTGACGGCATCGATCTTTGCCGGCCGCCATTGCGGCTTGGAGCCCTTGTCGATGATGGCGGCACGGATGCCTTCGTAGAAATCGTGGCCGGCCAGCATGCGGTTCAGGATACGGAACTCCATCCTCATGCAGTCGTCCATCGACAATGTCTGCCCGGCGCTGATCTGCCGCCAGGCGACGCGAAGGCTGGTCGGCGAGCGCATGCGGATCGTCGCCAGCGTCCTGGCCGCGAATTCGTCCTTGTCCGCGCGATCCAGGCTGTCGATGAGGTCCGGCAGCGAGGGTTGGGCGAAATGGCGGGAGATCGCCTCCAGGATGGGCCTGTCGGTCTCCCGCTTGGCCGGAACAAAGAACCCGCGCAGCACCGATTCCGGATCGCCCGTCAGCGCCAGCCGGTCGAGGAAGCTCGGCTGGTCCTCGGCCTTGATGGTGTGGGTGGCCAGCCCCGACCACAGCGCATCGCCATAGCGGATGCGGTTGCCGGTCAGCGCCAGATACATGCCGAAGGAACCGCCAAGATCGGGCAGCAGATGACTGGCGCCGACATCGGGGAAAAAGCCGATGCCGACCTCCGGCATGGCGAACTGGGCATTCTCGGTCATCACCCGGTGCGAGCCGTGGAAGGAAATGCCGACCCCACCGCCCATGACGATGCCGTCGATGAGCGCCACATAGGGTTTCTTGAAACGGGCGATGTAGGCGTTGAGCCGATACTCGTCGGCGAAGAACTCGACCGGCGGTTTTCCGGCCCGGCCGGCTTCGTAGATGTGCAGGATATCGCCGCCGGCCGAAAACGCCCTGCCCTCGGCCTTGACCACGACGACATCCACGCCGTCGTCCCGCTCCCAGGAGCGCAGGGCCTCGCCCAGCGCCTTGACCATGCGATGGGTGACGGCATTGAGCGCCAGCGGCCGCGTCAGGGTGACGACGCCGGCCCTGCCCAACCTTTCGAAGCGAATTTCGTCGCCTCCACCAAAATCCATCGCCAGAGAATCCTTCCCCGCGCCTGCGGGACTGAAGTGCTAAAGGCGGCGCATGGGTGCGTCAATGGCAGCAGTCTGTCCGCCGCGGTCTTGGCGGCAAGTGGCGGCCGATGCTAGACGTTGGCGGCCATTACGGCAGGCCAAGAGCCGGATAGTGAGCCATGCCGCAGTTTTTGCGCCTTGTCCTTGTTCTGAGTTGCCTGTCTGCGTTGTGGGCAACCAATGTTCCCGCCAGGGCAACCGACCTTGGCGATCTTTACCAATCGCAGACCATCGTCACCGGCCAGGGTGAAGAAAACCGCCAGCTCGGCTTCAAGACTTGCCTCGACAAGGTCCTCGTCCGTGTTTCGGGCGATCAGCGGCTGCTTGCCAGACGCGAAATGGACGCGTTGCGCGACAAGGCCGGCAGCTTTGTCGACAGCTTTCGCTACCATGACCGGCTGGAGGGTATTCCGATCCATGACGAGCAAGGCACGCATGACCGGCCGCATGACCTCACCTGTCTCTACAAGCCTGATGTGATCGACAAGGTGCTGGCATCGCTTGGAAGCAGGCCCTGGCTTGGCGAGCGGCCGACACTCGCCGTCTTCCTCACGACTGAACAGGGCACTCGGCATTTCGTGCTGAGCGCTGAGGAAGGGCGCGGCGAAACGATGCGCGAATCCTTCATCAATGCCGCCGGTCCAACGCTGATGCATGTCGTCTTTCCGAGGGCTGCGGAGCTTGGCGACCTGAGCGAAGAAGCGTTGCGCGCGGCCGACATGGCAAAGTTGGATCGGCTGGCCAAACAGGCCGGAGGCGACCGAACGCTCGCCGGCAGCATCGTATGGAGCGATGAGGAGCTAGGCTGGATCGCCGATTGGCGACTGGCCGACCACGGCAAGACCTATCGTTGGCAGGTGCGCGGTGTCAGCTTCGACGAGGCGTTCCGTGTGGCAATCGGAGGCGCGGCACAGATCCTTTCGGGCAATGGGCAGCCCTGACCGATAGGCGTGGTGGAACAGCGCCGTGGCAGCTTTGACCCCTGGCACAAACGTGTCGCATTGGTCAGCACCAGGGGCTCGTGGTAAAAGCCACTGATCCGGAGTTTTGGCCATGAACAAATTCACCCCAGCAAAACCTGCCGGCGCGCGCAGCGTCGACGACGTCACCGGCAGCCGCCGCCTGCGCCGCATGCGCAAGGCCGACTGGTCGCGCCGGCTCGTGCAGGAGAACAGGCTTTCGGTCGACGACCTGATCTGGCCGATCTTCGTCGTCGAGGGCAGGAATGTCCGCGAACCGATCGCCGCCATGCCCGGCGTCTTTCGCCTGTCGGTCGACCTTGCCGTCAAGGAGGCCGAACGCGCGGCCAAGCTCGGCATCCCGGCTCTTGCCACCTTCCCCAATGTCGATCTAGGCCTGCGCGACCAGACCGGCTCGCACATCCTCGACCCGGAAAACATCATCAACCGTGCCACCCGCGCGATAAAGGAGGCGGTGCCCGAGATCGGCATCATCACAGACGCGGCGCTCGATCCGTTCACCAGCCATGGCCATGACGGCATCCTGCGCGACGGCATCATCGTCAATGACGAAACCGTGGAACAGGTCGCGGCGGCGGCCGTCATCCAGGCGGCTGCCGGCGCCGACATCATCGCGCCATCAGACATGATGGACGGCCGTATCGGTGCCATCCGCGACGCGCTCGACGCCAACGGTTTTCAGGACGTGGCGATCATGTCCTACGCCACCAAATTCGCCTCGGCGTTCTACGGCCCCTATCGCGAAGCAGTCGGCACCGCCGGCCTGCTCAAGGGCGACAAGAAGACCTATTATATCGACCACGCCAATTCGGACGAGGCGGTCCGCGAGGCCGAACAAGACATCGCTGAGGGCGCCGACATGCTGATGGTGAAGCCCGGCCTGCCCTATCTCGACATCATCCGCCGGCTGAAGGACGAATTCCAGATGCCGACCTTCGCCTATCAGGTGTCGGGCGAATATTCGATGATCAAGGCGGCCGGCGCCAATGGCTGGATCGACGGCGAGAAGGCGATGCTGGAATCGCTGCTCGCCTTCAAGCGTGCCGGCTGCGACGGCATCCTGACCTATTTCGCTCCCGAAGTGGCGGAAATGCTGAAAGGGTAGCCCCAAAGTCCCGGGCAAGGCCTTTCAGTAGATGTCACCACTCTTTCGAGCGGTCGGCGGTTCCTTCGAATTCCCGCTGACAAAAACCGGCAGCTGCAGCTAAAATAACCGCGCGGCCGGAGGCGGCCGGCAGCCCGCACCTCGGCCGAGAGGTATGGCTAACGCCTCCAGAGGATGCTTCCTGACCCGGTTCCCTGTCGGGGTCGGGCGTCGTCAATGCGGGCACCACATCCGTTTCGTGAAATTTACAGGCGAATGAGTTGATATCGCGGCTGACTCGACGGCCGCCACTGGCCGTCCGTGCCGACCGCTACACAACGGTCTGGACATCGCTTGGTGCAAAGGTCTGGATAGATGTCTTTCCATCCGAAAAAATACCGCTTGCAATTCACAATCAGTTTGCTAGAAGAAAACCACTTGCAAAATACAACTGGTTATCGAGGAGGTCTTCATGTCCAAGCTTCGCGTCAACGCTTTCAGCCTGTCCCTCGACGGCTACGGCGCCGGGCCTGATCAGAGTCTGGAAAATCCGCTCGGCGTCGGCGGAATGGCCCTGCACAAATGGGCTTTCAGCACCCGCACCTTCCGCAAGATGTTTGGCGAGGAAGGCGGCGAGACAGGCGTCGACGAAGACTTTGCGGCGCGCAGCTTCGAGAACCTCGGCGCCTGGATCCTCGGCCGCAATATGTTCGGCCCGATCCGGGGTGAATGGCCTGACGACAAGTGGAAGGGCTGGTGGGGCGACAATCCGCCCTATCATGTGCCGGTGTTCGTGCTGACCCACCACGAGCGGGCGCCCATCACGATGGAAGGCGGAACGATTTTCCATTTCGTCACCGGCGGGATCCATTCGGCGCTAGAGCAGGCAAAATCAGCGGCCGGCGGCAAGGACGTGCGGGTCGGCGGCGGCGTCTCCACCGTCCGGCAATATCTCCAGGAGCGGCTGATCGACGAGATGCACCTGGCGATCTCACCGGTGCTGCTGGGCAAGGGCGAAAACCTTTTTGCCGGCCTCGACATGCCCAACCTTGGTTATCAGTGCACCGAACAGGCGGCAACGGCACTTGCCACACACGTGGTCATCAACAGGGCTTAGGCCGAGCCCTTTTGGCGCAGCTCCTTTCTCCCCGTCACTATACCAGGAGAAAGTCCGGCAGGACAATGAGGGGCGGTGCTGCCGAACGAAGATGATGCTGGCGTAGTCCTGCGAATGGCGGTCTAACCAGTTAGCCCTGCGCCCCTCTCATCCGCCCTTCGGGCACCTTCTCCCCGTGAAACGGGGAGAAGGAAAGGTTTCTCAATATTTCTCCGGCACGTAAAGTTCGCGCGGCAGGACCTGGCGTTCGTATTCGGGGTTGAAGACGCGCTCCGGCAGCGTGATCTCCTCGTGCGGCACGTCTTCGTACGGCAGCTGCTTCAGCAGATGATCGATACAGTTCAGGCGCGCGCGCTTCTTGTCGTTGCCCTCGACGATGAACCAGGGCGCTTCGGGGATGTTGGTGCGGGCGAAAGTCTCCTCCTTGGCCTTGGTGTACTGTTCCCAGCGCACACGTGACTGCAGGTCCATCGGCGACAGCTTCCACTGCTTCATCGGATCATGGATGCGCATCAGGAAGCGCATCTGCTGTTCTTCGTCGGTGATCGAGAACCAGTATTTGACCACGGTGATGCCCGAGCGCACCAGCATGCGCTCGAACTCCGGCACGTCATGGAAGAACTCCTCCACCTGCTCGGGGTTGGCAAAACCCATTACCCGTTCGACGCCGGAGCGGTTGTACCAGGAGCGGTCGAGCAACACGATCTCGCCGCCTGCCGGCAAATGCGGGACATAGCGCTGGAAATACCATTGCGACTTCTCGCGTTCGGTCGGCGCCGGAAGCGCCACGACGCGGCAGATGCGCGGATTGAGCCGCTGGGTGATGCGCTTGATGACGCCGCCCTTGCCGGCGGAGTCACGGCCCTCGAAAATCACCACCAGTTTCTTCTTGTGATAGGCGACCCAGGATTGCAGCTTGATCAATTCGGACTGCAAGCTGATCAGGTCGCGAAAATATTGCATGCGATCGATCGAAGGCGGATGCGAGTTCTTGTAGATCTTGGCGATCTCCATCGACAGCGCCGGCTCCGACATTTCGAGCTCATAATCTTCGTCGAGCGTGTCGGCGAGTTCGGCTTCGAGCCAGTCCTTGGCAGAGGAATTCTGTTTTAGCTCGGTCATATCAGCTGCTCCGCTTGCAAGCCCTGTCGGTTACCACTGGGCGCCCCAATTGCTGGCCAGCGGCCTGGAATGGAAACACCTGAGCCGACTTCAATATAGGCCGGCGGTGACGGTTTTATTGCAGCCCGGGCGCAATTGCCGCCACGGCGGATTCGGCGATGTGTGATCGATCCACTCATTCTGCGGCGACAAGCCGGCCGAATTGTCCTACAAATCCGCGGTCGCGTTCCAGGCCTGCCACTTGGCGGCACGCCTCTTCAACAAAATCGTGAGGATCTGACATGGAATACCGCACCCTTGGCCGTTCGGGCCTGAAGGTTTCGACACTGACGCTTGGCACCATGACCTTCGGCGGCGCCGGGCCCTTCGCCGCGGTCGGCAACAGCGATCTCGCCGAAGCCAAGCGGATGATCGATATGTGCATCGACGCCGGCATCAACCTCATCGACACCGCCAACGTCTATTCGAACGGCCTGTCTGAAGAGATCATAGGCGAAGCGCTCGGCGGCAAGCGCAAGAACGATGTGCTGATCGCGTCCAAGGCGCGGATGCGGATCGGCAAGGGCCCGAACGACGAAGGCCTGTCGCGCCACCATCTGATCCGCGAATGCGAGAGAAGCCTGAAGCGGTTGAAGACCGATGTCATCGACATCTATTTCGTCCACCAGTGGGACGGCCTCACCCCGCTCGAGGAAACCGTTGCCGCGCTCGACACTTTGGTCAGCCAGGGCAAGGTGCGCTACATCGGCTGCTCCAACTATTCCGGCTGGCAGGTGATGAAGGCGCTTTCCATCAGCGACAGCCGTCACCAGCAACGCTTCGTCACCCAGCAGATCCACTACACGCTGGAAGCGCGCGAGGCCGAGTACGAGCTGCTGCCGATCTCGGTCGACCAGGGGCTGGGCGTGCTGGTCTGGAGCCCGCTCGCCGGCGGCCTGCTGTCGGGCAAATACCGCCGCGACAACCCGACCGCCCGCCAGCT
>NZ_JAPYKP010000174.1:0-10549 GCF_037179725.1 Mesorhizobium sp. Cs1321R2N1
CGGCGCGCGGTCACGGCGCCGACGCCGCCGCCGATGGCGAGACCGAGCACGATCAGGCCGTAGCGGCCGGCCGACGGGACCAACGGGACTGCCAGCGCCAATGTGGTGGCAATGGCGATGCCCATGCCGATCATGCCGTAGAGATTGCCCTGGCGGCTGGTGGTCGGGTGTGACAGGCCGCGCAGCGCCATGATGAACAGGACGCCGGAAACCAGATAGAGGAAGGACGCGAAGTTGGCGTTCATGGCGCTCTACTTGTCCTTCTTCTTGTACATCGCCAGCATGCGCTGGGTGACGAGAAAGCCGCCGAAGATGTTGACCGAGACCAGCATCAGCGCGACGAAGCCAAAGCCGGCGGCGACGCCGGAGGCCGCTATGCCGACCGCGAGCAGCGCGCCGACGACGATGACCGAGGAAATGGCATTGGTGACCGCCATCAGCGGCGTGTGCAGTGCGGGGGTCACCGACCAGACGACGTAGTAGCCGACGAAGATCGCCAGGATGAAGATGGCGAAACGGAAGACGAAGGGATCGATGGCACCGCCCGACAGCGCGTGCGCGGCGTCACCGGCGACCTCAGTGCCACCCGGGGCATTGGCCAGGTTCTGCACCGCGAGCCTGACGGCGGCACTCGCCTGGTCGAGCTGGTCCAGGGCTTTCTGCAAGGTCTGATCCATCACGCGGTCCCTTTCGGCTTCGGCGAGGGTGACTTGGATGCGGCGGTCTTCCGGGTCGCTGACTTCTTCGGCGCAGCCGAAGCATCGGCGACCATGGTCGTGGCCGGGATCGCGGGCGGCTCGATATAAGGCTGCTGGTCGGCCTTGGCGAAGGCCGGATGGACGACCTTGCCGCCATCGGTCAGCATCGTCGCCTTGACCAGATCGTCTTCGCGGTTGATGGCCAGCGTCTTGGTGGTCTTGTCGACCAGCGTCTCGAGGAATGCGAACAGGTTCCTGGCATAGAGCAGCGAGGCGGATGCCGCGATGCGACCCGGCACGTTGAGATGGCCGACGATCTTCACATTTTTGGCGGTGGTGACGATCTTGCCCGGCTCGGCACCCTCGACATTGCCGCCACGCTCGACGGCGAGGTCGACGATCACCGAGCCCGGTTTCATCGAGGCAACCATGGCGGCAGAGACAAGCTTCGGCGCCGGCCGGCCTGGGATCAGCGCCGTGGTGATGACGATGTCCTGCTTGGCGATATGCTCGGCGGTGAGCGCCGCCTGCTTGGCCTGATACTCCTTCGACATTTCCTTCGCGTAGCCGCCCGCGGTCTCGGCGGCCTTGAACTCCTCGTCCTCGACGGCCAGGAATTTTGCGCCGAGCGAGGCGACCTGTTCCTTGGCGGCGGGCCGAACGTCGGTGGCGGTGACGACCGCGCCGAGACGGCGCGCCGTGGCGATCGCCTGCAGGCCGGCGACGCCGACGCCCATGATGAAGACCTTCGCCGCCGGCACCGTGCCCGCGGCCGTCATCATCATCGGCAGCGCCCGGTCATATTCGGCGGCTCCCTCGATCACCGCCTGGTAGCCGGCAAGATTGGCCTGGCTGGACAGCACGTCCATCGATTGCGCGCGGGTGATGCGCGGCATGAACTCCATCGAGAAGGCGGTGACGCCGGCTTTGGCAAGGGCCGCGACTTCAGCATCATTGCCGTAGGGATCCATGATGGCGATCACCGCGGCGCCGGCTTTGTAGCCCTTCAGCTCGGCATGCGTTGGCCGGCGAACCTTCAGCACGATATCGGCCTTGGCGACATCGGCGGCCTTGCCGATGGCAGCGCCTGCCTTGGCAAACTCCTCGTCGGGGATGCGCGAGCGGGTACCGGCACCGGCTTCGACGATGATGTCGAAGCCCAGCCCCGCCAGCCGCTTCACCGTATCGGGCGAAGCGGCAACGCGCGGCTCGTTCGCATCGAGCTCACGAGGGATGAAAACCGTCTGTCCCACCGCATGATCCTTTCGGCTGGAACCTGTCTGCGCGAAGTGTCGGCCGGGATATCCGGCTACTTCAACCGCAAGAGGGTTTTTGGAAGGTCTATCGCAGAATGAAGGCGCCGACGGCCAGAATAAGCACGAACAGGATCAGCGCAGAGAAGAACCCGCCCGCGAAGAAGCCGAAAGCCATCGCCAGAAGAAGCGCACCGCAGAAGAGCGAACCATATTTGGCCAGCGCCAGGAAGCCCGCATAGGTGCGGTCATGCTCGGCATAGTCCATCTTCGCGCCCAGTTCTGCAGGACCGCTCGGCGTATGCTCAGCCATAGGAATACCCCTTCGAAGACATCTTTCAGGCACATACCGAAAAGCCACGCGGAGAGCAATGGCGCTATTGCCGCATCGCAGCCGACAACTGCCTCAAGGGAAAATAGAAACAGGCGGGCCGATGCCCGCAGGGATGGGTTTTGCGCGAGGCCTGCCCAGCGTCTCAGCCAGCAAGGTGAGGAAAAAGCCCGAGCAGCCCAACGATGATCAGATAGAGCGCGACGATATAGTTCAGCAGCCGCGGCATGATCAGGATCAGCACGCCGGCGATCAGCGAGATCAGCGGCGTGAGCGCGAGCTGGGATAGATGCATGTCGTTGTCCTTTCAAGAAGCGATAAGCATCAACTCGCGTCGACGCCGCTAATCACAACGCGGTCAGGCCTGGAAAGCTCCATCGACCCGCAGGAGGCGTAAGGCCCGGAAATGGCGTGGGGTCAGGCCGCCTCGAAATACTTGGCCGTGGGCAAAATGGTCAGCGGCGCCAACTCGCCCCGCCTGGGGCGTTGGAAAAGCATGCGCTGCTCGAACGCCGTGGAATTGAAGAAAGGGAAACGATCCAGCGTCGCCTGCATGTTCTCGGAGCATTTCGACTGGAACAGATGCACGGGAACGGTAAGTCCGGGATAATTCCGCGGCGGCACCGCCTGCTCGGAACGGAAGATGCGATGATAGAAAGCGGAATGCTCTTCCTTGATCGCCGTCAGGCAAAAGGTTGGCTTGAAATGGCTGCAGGCGACCACCGCCAGCCTCAACGTGATGTAGGGAAGCACCCGCAAACTGCTCGACCACTCGAGATCGGCGGCGAACCGGCTCGGGTCGACGAACGTCTCGCCAGAAGCCAGACGCCGTGACAGCACGTCGCCGAAAACATCGGTGCTGGGTGAAACAGGATACCTCGCGCTGGCGTAGTGAATTCTGATGGTGCTGACGAGCGTGCCGTCGAAGAAGACGCCAAAGCGGTAAGAATTGGGCAGATCGTCGAAGCTGTCCTTCACCATGCGGGAAGCATCTGATTTTACCATGCCGGCGTGAAGGTAGGAATTGTAGCGAAGCTTATAGATCGCTTCCAAATCCTCGGCGCCATCGCAAAGGCGATACTCCACGTGCTCCAGAACATCCATGATGTGATCTGTAAACACCGAAGGACGATTCTTGTCCCTGCCCGCAGCCGCCGCCAGCGGCCTACTCACCAACTTATTGTCCATTTGACCCTCGTACCGCCGCACAAACGACCATAGCGAAGCGCTGGAGGAACAAGAAGCAAAATTGCGAGCTTTCGCGTTTACCCTAAATTAACGTTAACAGATCGTAAATAACGAGCACGGGAGCATCATGCCTCTCGACGAATGACTTCAGGACGATGTCAGGTGGTGGCGCGCTTCTTGAGCGGCCGCAATTCGGCAGCGAAGGGCCAGGTCACGTTGGACATGGTTTCGATGCCCGACGCGCTGAGCGCGGCGCCGAAAAGGAAGCCCTGGACAAGATCCGGCTTCACCGATTGCATGAGAATCTTGAGCTGCTCGAATGTCTCCACACCTTCGATGGTGACGGAGAGTCCGAGGATGCGGATCAGGTCGACGACGCCCTTCAACAGCTCGAGCGAGCGCGGATTGTGGGTGATGTCCATCACGAACGACCGGTCGATCTTGATCTTGTCGAGTGGAAGCTTGTGCAGATAGCTCAGGCTTGAATAGCCGGTGCCGAAATCGTCGAGGGCGATGCGGACGCCGAGCTGCTTCAGTTCCTCGATATATTGGCGGGTCAAGGACTTGTCGTCGAGCAGCGCGGTTTCCGTGACTTCGATTTCCAGGCGGCTAGCGGGGAGCCCGGAGTTCGCCAAGGCATCGCGCACCTTCTGGATGACGTCGCGGCTGCGGAAATCCCTGGCCGAGAGATTGACCGAGACGCTGGTCTGGTCAGGCCATTTGGCGCATTCGGTGCAAGCCGCATGCAGCACGAAGGTGCTGATCTCGGAAATGATGCCCATCTCCTCGGCAAGCGGAATGAAGATGCCGGGCGAAATCGGCCCGAGATCGGGATGATCCCAGCGGCAAAGCGCCTCGCAGCTGGCGATGCGCATGGTGTTCATCGCCACGATCGGCTGATAGACGACCCGCAGGTCCCTGCTTTCCACGGCGGTGCGCAGATCCGCCTTCATCAGCTGGCGGTTGCGGAACGCGGCGTCCATCGCCGCCTCGAACAGCCGCCAACCGTTCTTGCCCAGTTCCTTGGCCTTGTAGAGCGCCAGGTCCGCCTTGACGATCATGGCGTCGACATCGATTTCGTCGACCTTGGACAGCACCGCGCCGGCGCTGGCCTGAATCCGCAACCCATGGCCCGCGACGTCGACCTCTCCCTGCAGCTCGGCGAAAATCTCGTCGAGCAGGCTCGCCAGATGGCTCTCATCATCGATGCGATCGAAGAACAGCATGAACTCGTCGCCGCCGAAGCGGCTGACGGTAAGGCCTTGTCCGGCAATGGCCGCCAGCCGCTCGGCGACGGCGTAGATCAGGCCATCGCCGACAGGATGGCCGAGCGTGTCGTTGACGCTCTTGAAATCGTCGAGGTCGACCACGGCCAGGCCGCACATGCGATCGCGGTCGCCCGAGGCCATCAACTCGCCGACCAGTTCGTGGAAATAGGCGCGGTTCGGAAGGCCGGTGAGGTTGTCGTAGCGCGCCATGAACCGGATCTTTTCTTCCGCTTCGACACGCGCCGTGACATCCTCGAAGGTGATGACGCCCAATTCCTGGTTGCCCTCGCGCGCCGAGAATTCGAAGTGCTGCCCGTTGGAAAAGGAAACCAGCACCTTGCGGTCGCGCCCTTCGCGCAATGCGCGCGTCAGTTGCGCCTCGACATAGCGGCAGTCCTTTGGTGCGAGCATGCCGCCGGCGACGCCGCGCAAGAGCAGCGAATGGATCGACCGTCCGAGCAACTGGTCCGGCGATTTGAGCGACATCAGACGGGCGGCTTCCGCATTGCCGACGACCACCTTGCCATCGGGGCCGAGCATGACGAGGCCATGCGACATGGTGTTGAGGGCGCGATTGAAGCGCTGCGCGATCTGCCTCGCCTGCTTGTGTCCGACAACGGCCGAAAACAGCACGTTGCGGACATGGTCGGCGCTGCCCTTGATGATGAACATGAACGGAATGATCAGCAGGCCAAGCACGACGTAGGGGATGTCGAACCTGAGAATGAGGGCGGCGGCGATCGGCCCGACGAAGGTGACCGCGAAGATCATGACCATGCGCGGCGAGCCGTAATTTCGGCCCACGACAGTCACCAGCGAGGACAGCGTTACCGACAGCGCGCCGATCTCGGCATAGGAATCCGAGTAGACATAGATGGAAATGAAGCAAAAGAACCCCAGCAATAACCCCTGAAGGCTTCCCTTCAGGATGTATTCGCGCTCCCACCTGGTCGCATCGGCGGCGTCGCGCATCACGCCACCCGAGCGGTGGAACCGCCGCAGGCTGAAGTAGCGCCAGACGCCGATGGCAAGCAGCGCGCCTGCGAGAACCAGGAAGATGGGTTGGCCGTTGCGCCAGTAGACCATGAGGCTGATGACGGCATGGCAAAGCGCGCCGATAACCAGCATATGCGCGTTGTCGAACAACGAGCGCACAAACTGGATATAAACATCCACCGGGATGTTATCGGTTTTTGTTCTGCCCATTACTGGCGCCCAATGAGCCCCAGCCTTGGCATAGTCCCATTAAAAAACCTTTAGCTTGGGCTCAAACGCCTGATTTTCGGGCGCTTTTGGCTCACTCGGCGGCCTGGAGTTCAGGCCTCGCCGGCGCCGCCGCAAAACGGTCGAGCAACCTGCGGCGCTCGCCCGCCGCCTTTTCGGCGCTTGCCCGCCGGACATGGCCATAGCCGCGGATCAGCGCCGGGACCGAGGCCAGGGCTACCGCGGCCTCGATTTTGCCCGGCGCCAGCGAGCTGGCCACGAGCTGCAGATCGGCTTCGTATTGCGCCAGCAATTGCCGTTCCATGCGCCGCTCGGCGGTGTAGCCGAACAGGTCGAAAGCCGTGCCGCGCAGGCCCTTCATCGCCGCCAGCAGGCGAAAGCCCTTCATCATCCAAGGCCCGAAGCTCGATTTCCTCGGCTTGCCGTCATTGCCGCGACGCCCCATGATCGGCGGCGCGAGATGGAATTCGAGCTTCTCATAGCTCTGGAACTGCTTGCCAAGCTCGGCGGCGAAGGAGCCGTCGGTGTAGAGCCGCGCCACCTCGTATTCGTCCTTGATCGCCATCAGCTTGAACAGGCTTTTGGCGGCGGCCTCGGTCACGGTCGTCGAACCCGGCATGGCCTTGGTTTCCGCCGCTCGCAGCGTCGAGATCCTGTCGGCGTAGCGCTTGCCGTAAGCAGCGTTCTGATAGGCCGTGAGGAAAGTGATGCGGCGGGCGATAATCTCGTCGAGCGTCTCGGCGACCGGCGCGGCGTGCCCGGTCTTGTCGGCGAAGGTTGAGCCCGGCTGGGCGACGAGGCCGCGCACAAAATCCGGCTGATGTGCGGCGCGGCGGCCCCACCGGAAAGCGGCGATGTTCATCGCCACCGCTTCGCCGTTCAATTCAATAGCCTTTTCAACGGCTTCGGCCGAGAGCGGCAGACCACCGTGCTGGAAGGCAAAGCCAAGCATGAACATATTGGCGCCGAGCGAATTGCCGAACAGTGCGGTGGCGGTACGGGTGGCGTCGAAGAAATGGGCCTTGTCGTCGCCGGCGGCGGACCGGATCGCCTTCTTCAGGCGCTCGACCGGCAGCGAGAAATCGGCCGATCGGGCAAATTCGCCCGGCATGATCTCGGCGGTGTTGGCAAGGAAGATCGTATGGCCCTCGCGCACCGCCGTCAGCACCTTCTTGGCGCCCGATACGACGAGATCGCAGCCGAGCACGAGGTCGGCCTTGCCCGCCGAAACGCGGATAGCATTGATGTCTTCCGGTGTGCGGGCGATGCGGACATGGGTGAACACAGAGCCGCCCTTCTGGGCGAGGCCGGCCATGTCGATCATGCCGCAACCCTTGTCCTCCAGATGCGCCGCCATGCCGAGCACGGCGCCGACGGTGACGACGCCGGTGCCCCCGACGCCGTCGATAATCGCCGCCCAACCCTCGACGCCGAGCGGGAATTCCACTGGTGTCGGTACGCCTTCGAGCGGGTCGGTCTTGCCGGCCAGGCCTTCTGCCTTGCGGATCTTGGCACCGTGCACGGTGACGAAGGACGGGCAGAAGCCGTTGACGCAGGAGAAGTCCTTGTTGCAGCTCGACTGGTCGATCTTGCGCTTGCGGCCAAATTCGGTCTCGACCGGCTGGATCGAGACGCAGTTCGACTGCACGCCGCAATCGCCGCAGCCTTCGCAGACCAGTTCGTTGATGAAGACGCGCTTG
The DNA here is from genome assembly GCF_037179725.1 of Mesorhizobium sp. Cs1321R2N1. Taxonomy (NCBI): domain Bacteria; kingdom Pseudomonadati; phylum Pseudomonadota; class Alphaproteobacteria; order Hyphomicrobiales; family Phyllobacteriaceae; genus Mesorhizobium; species Mesorhizobium sp. Cs1321R2N1. The sequence goes on from NZ_JAPYKP010000174.1 coordinate 7,663, forward strand.
TCAGGATCGGGAAAAGTGCCGCGCTTGCGGCGGCGGCGCTTTTCGGCGGCGCAGGTCTGGTCGTAGAGCAGGATCGATACGCCCTTGACCTCGCGCAGTTCGCGCTGGACGAGATCGAGGTCGTCGCGGTGGTGGATAGTCGCGCCCGCCGGAAACTCGGCCTTCCCAGCATATTTGTCGGGCTCGTCGGTGACGATGGCGATGCGGTCGACGCCCTCCGCCCGCACCTGCCTGGCGATCATGTCCACGGTCAGCCCGCCTTCATGCGGCTGGCCGCCGGTCATGGCGACGGCGTCGTTGTAGAGGATCTTGTAGGTGATGTTGGCTTCGCTCGACAGGGCGAAGCGGATCGCCAGCGTGCCCGAATGGTTGTAGGTGCCGTCGCCGAGATTCTGGAAGATGTGACCGCGCTTCGAGAACGGCGCCTGGCCGACCCATTGCGCGCCCTCGCCGCCCATGGCGGTGAAGCCGAGCGTGTTGCGGTCCATCCAGAGCGCCATGAAGTGGCAGCCGATGCCGGCGGCGGCGATCGAGCCGTCCGGCACCTTGGTCGAGGAATTGTGCGGACAGCCCGAACAGAAGAAGGGGGTGCGCGATCCGATGTCGGTAGCGTCCTTCAGCATCGCCTGGAACTGGCGCAACTTCGCGACCCTTGCCGAAATCTCTTCGGACGGGCCGATGGTCTTCACGATCCTCTCGCCCAGTGCAATGGCGATCTCGTTGGGGTCCAGCGCCCCCTTGGCCGGGAACAGCCAGTCGCCGCGCTCATCCTTCTTGCCAACGATGACCGGCTGCGTGGAGGTGCCATAAAGGCTTTCGCGCAGTTGCACCTCGATCAGCGAGCGTTTCTCCTCGACGACGACGATGGTGTCGAGACCGCGCGCGAACTCGGCGATGTGCTGCAGGTCGAGCGGCCAGGGGCAGCCGACCTTGAACAGCCGCACGCCGATGCGGTTGGCTTCCGCTTCGTCGATGCCGATATCCTCCAGCGCCTGGCGGACGTCGAGATAGCTCTTGCCCAGCGTGATGATGCCGAGCTTCGGATTGCGGCCGCCCGAATAGACGATCCTGTTCAGCCCATTGGCATGGATGAAGGCGGAGGCCGCGGCACGCTTGTGCTCATGCAACCGCTCTTCCTGGCCGAGCATGTCGATCTCGTGGCGGATGTTGAGACCACCCGGCGGCATGTCGAAATCCGGCACGACGATGTTCAACCGTTCGAGCGAGGCATCGACCGAAGCTGTCGATTCGATATTGTCCTTGACGCATTTGATCGCCGCCCAGGTGCCGGCGAAGCGCGACATGGCAAAGCCATACAGGCCGTAGTCGATGATCTCCTGGACTCCGGCCGGGTTCAGGATCGGCACCATGGTGTCGACGAAAAGGAATTCGGTGGCGTGCGCATTGGTCGAGGATTCGGCCATGTGGTCGTCGCCCATGAGCGCAAGGACGCCGCCATATCTTGACGAGCCGGCGAGATTGGCGTGGCGGAACACATCGCCCGAACGATCGACGCCCGGACCCTTGCCGTACCAGACCGAAAAGACGCCGTCATGGGTGCCCTCACCCAACAGTTCCGTCTGCTGCGAGCCCCAGCAGGCGGTGGCGGCAAGCTCCTCGTTAAGGCCAGGCTGGAAAACGATATCGGCCTCGCCGAGCTGCTTTTTCGCCTTCCAAAGCTGCATATCTAGGCCGCCGAGCGGCGAGCCGCGATAGCCCGAGACAAAGCCTGCCGTGTTCAGGCCAGCACGGCGATCGTGCTCGCGCTGCATCAGGAGCATGCGGATGACCGCCTGCGCGCCGGACAGGAAGATGCGCTCCTTGCCAAGATCGAATTTGTCGTCGAGCGCGACATCATGCAGCGTCATCAGGCATTTCCTCTGCGAAGGCCGCGCGCGGCAGCGGCCAACGTCGGGATCGGATGACGCATCCTTTCTTCCCTTGCAAGACAGGTCAAACAAAATCGAAAGGACCAGCCAACGCGCAACAAACAGTCCGGCGGGTGCCGGGCCGCGCATGAAAGCGTGGGCCGACAGCGCGACGGCGCACAAAAATTCCGGACGAAATCGATGCCGTCGGAAGGCGTCAGCCGGCTTTCGAGCAGTCCGGCTTCGGCTCGCCCGGCAGCTTGCCGTCGGGATGGCCGGCGAGATCGGGATTGGCCGTGTAGAGCTGGTCGATGACCAATGGCCGGTCAGGCAGGATGGACTGGTCTTCGGTCGACATCAGCGTGGTGTCGATGGTCTGCAGGACGGCACCGTCGGCGCCCTTGATGCTGATGGCGATGGCATAGGGCTTGTTCTTGACGACGCAGGTGAGCGCCGGGCTTTCCAGGCTCACCTTGTCGAGCTTCGGCCAGATCTTCTGTTCGACCACGAAGGGCGCGCCGCCGGCCGGATTCTGGAAACTGGCGACCGCCACCTGACCCTCGCCCATCGGCCGCAAGGGCCGCAGCGTCACGACATAGGTCGCCCTGGCGAGACGGTAGTTGAAGATGAATATCTTGCCGGAAACCTCGAACAGCTTGCCCTCGCCGCCGGTATCGCGACAGGCGCCGAGCGCCATCGCCGCTACCAGCGCTACACCAACAACGATCAAGCGGGAAAGAATTCTAGCCATTCCTGACCTCATTGGCCGCGATGCGGCGGCGATAATGGCGGCTTGCCTTCTGCCTGTTGCCGCACACCGCCATGTCGCACCAAAGGCGGCTGGAATTGCGGCTTCTGTCGACGAACAGCCAGGTACAGTTGGGGCAGATCCTGAGCCTCGCGACCGTGTCGTCGCGCAGCAGTGAAAGAGCTGAAACCGCCAGCGCCGCCTCGAAGGCGATCGGCGTCGCCGGATCGCCGAACGGCCGTCCCGGCGCCCCGATCTCGGTCCGGCCGGC
>NZ_JAPYKP010000175.1:0-10428 GCF_037179725.1 Mesorhizobium sp. Cs1321R2N1
GCGCGGCCGGCCTGCCAAGCGCGTTGAACGCCTTCACGGCGACACCCGAGGTAGGCGTGCCGGTGCCGCGTCCACGCCCGCCCGCGAAGTGACTGTCGGGCGCCTTCGGCAAGCTCAATCGGTTTAGCTGCCTGCTTCATGAAACAGTGGCCGTTTGGCCGCAGAACCTCTCCCTGCGCGTCGCCGGGTCCGAAAACCGTTTCCCTTTTCAAACTCATGCGCTAGTCAACGGAAGAACGGCGAAACGCCATCGAGGGCGCCGGGGGACGGACGAGAGCATGCCAGGCACAGGCGACGACGAGACTTTGCTGCGGTTTCCGATCCTGATCGGCGATATCGGCGGCACCAATGCGCGCTTTTCGATCGTGCTCGACGCCAATTCCGAGGCCGGCGAGCCGACCATCGTCCAGACCGCCAATTACAGCACCATCGACGAGGCGATCCAGTCGGCCGTGCTCGATCGCTCCTCGGTCCGACCCAATTCGGCTGTGCTGGCAGTGGCCGGTCCGGTCGATGGCGACGAGATCGAACTCACCAACTGTCCCTGGGTCGTCAAGCCCCGGCAGATGTTCGCCAGCCTCGGCCTGAGCGACATCGTCGTGCTCAACGATTTCGAGGCGCAGGCGCTGGCCGTCGTCGCGCTCGGCGAAGAGCAGATGGAAAAGATCGGCGGCGGCACGCCGGAGCCCAATGCCGGCCGCGTCGTGCTGGGACCGGGAACCGGGCTCGGCGTCGCCGGGCTGGTCCACGCGCTGCATCACTGGATACCGGTGCCCGGCGAAGGCGGCCATATGGACATCGGGCCGCGTTCGGCCCGCGATTTCCAGGTATTCCCGCACGTCGAGAAGCTCGACGGCCGCATTTCGGGCGAGCAGATCCTGTCCGGGCGAGGCCTCGTCAACGTCTACCGGGCGGTGGCCAGGGCGGACGGCAAGCCATCGCCCTTCACCACGCCAGCCGAGGTCACCGCTGCGGCGCTGGCCAAGACCGATCCCGTGGCGCAGGAAGCGCTGGAGACTTTCGTCACCTGCCTTGGCCGCACCGCCGGCGACCTTGCCTTGGTGTTCATGAGCAGGGGCGGCGTGTTCCTCACCGGCGGCATCGCGCAAAAGATCGTACCGGCGCTGAAGGAGGGCAATTTCCGCGCCGCCTTCGAGGACAAGGCGCCGCACAGCGCGATGATGCGCACCATGCCGGTCTACGTCATCACCCACCCGCTGGCGGCGCTCCTCGGCCTTGCCGCCTATGCCAGGAACCCCTCGCTGTTCGGCGTCCAGACATCGGGCCGGCGCTGGCGCGACGAAGTTAGTCACCCCCAGGCATAGGCAAGCCGGCTGCTTGGCGTTAATAGGGGTGCCGAATTGCCCGGCCACCGGGAAGCGGAAACCGACAAAGCCCTCTGATTTGACACTTCAAACTCCAAACAAGCTGAAAGCCCGGCCAGGCGAGGTCACAGCGGTGCTGCGCCGCATTCTGGCTGAGAACAGCCACGACTATCGCTGGACCTATGTGATGGTCATCACCTGCTCGCTGATCGTTTCGGGCACCACCGCCTTCACGGCCTGGATCATGGCCCCGATGGTCAACCAGATATTCTACGAACGGCGAGGCGATGCGATCGTCTGGATCTGCGCCGGCTTCATGGCGGCCTTCCTGCTGCGCGGCTTCGCCGGCTATGGCCAGGCGGTGGCGCTGGCCAAGATCGGCAACAATCTGGTGGCGCGCTACCAGAAGCGCATCTTTGATCACCTGATGAAGCTCGGCGTCGGCTTCTTCAATGATACACGCTCCGGCCGGCTGGCGGCGCAGGTCAACGAAAACGTCGGCGGTATCCGCGACCTGCTGTCGTTGACGCTGACCTCGATTACCCGTGACGCCGTGACGCTGATCGGGCTTCTCGGCGTCATGGTCTACCAGGATCCGGTCCTGTCGCTCAGTTCGCTGCTGATCGGGCCGCCGCTGATCTGGGCCGTCGTCTACCTCACCCGCCGCGTACGGCGCATAACCCGGGAATCCGTGCTCATCAATTCGCGGCTGATCGGCGCGGTTCAGGAAGCCACGCAAGGCATCGCCATCGTCAAGGCCTTCACCATGGAGGACGAGCTGTCGGGCCGCATCGGCAAGCTCGCCAACGACGCCGAACAGCGCTCCAACAAGATTGCCCGCGTCTCCGAACGGCTGTCGCCGATCTCCGACATGCTGGCTGGTCTCGCCGTCACTTCCGTCATCGCCTATTCCGGTTACCGGGCGCTGGTTCTGGGCCAGCCGCCCGGCGCGGTCTTTTCGTTCATCACCGCGCTCATCCTGGCCTATGATCCGGCGCGGCGCCTGGCGCGCATGCAGGTCGGCATGGAACGGGCGCTGGTCAATGCACGCATGATCTACGAACTGCTCGACCTCGAGCCGAAGCAGGGCGATGCGCCTGGCGCCACACAGGCACATTTCACCACCGGCGAGGTACGCTTCAACAACGTCTCCTTCCGCTATGTCGAGGAGGCGCCTGTCCTTCAGGGTCTGAGCTTCGTCGCCGCCGCCGGCAAGATGACCGCCGTCATCGGTGCATCCGGCGCCGGCAAGACGACGCTGGTGGCGCTGCTGCAGCGCTTCTATGATGTCGAGAGCGGCACGATCGAGATCGACGGCCAGGACATTTCCAAGGTCACCAAACAGTCGCTGCGCGGCTCGATCGCCTATGTCTCGCAGGCGCCCTATCTGTTCGAAGGCACCATCCGCGACAACATCCGCTATGGCCGCCCCTCGGCCACCGACGCCGAGATCGAACAGGCCGCGCGACTGGCCGCGGCCGACGAGTTCATCCGCCAGCAGCCGCAAGGCTATGACACGCCGGTCGGCGAGAATGGCGCCACACTGTCGGGCGGCCAGCGCCAGCGTGTATCGATCGCCCGCGCCATTGTGCGCCAGGCGCCGATCCTGTTGCTCGACGAGGCGACATCGGCGCTCGACAACGAGGCCGAAGCCCGTGTCCAGCAGGCGCTCACCAAGGTCATGGAAGGGCGCACCACCATCGTCATCGCGCACCGCCTGTCGACCGTGGTCAATGCCGACCACATCATCGTGCTGGAACAGGGCCATCTGGTCGAAGAGGGTACGCACGCCTCGCTGATGGCCGACCCGCACAGCGTCTACGCCCGGTTCCACCGGATACAGGGCGTCAAGGGCCTGGGGCTTGTCGACGACAGCGCGCCGGTCGAAACTTTGGTTCAGGAATTAGAGACCGGGAACATCGCCGGGAGCACGGCATGAGCGAAACATCGGCAACATCAGGCGAGCCGGCAGGCGATATGGGACTTGTGGTGGTCGGCGCGGCCGGCCGCATGGGCCAGACGCTGATCCGCGCCATCCACGCCATTCCGGGCGCCCGCGTCATCGGCGCGGTCGAACGCGCGGATTCGCCTCATCTGGGCAAGGATGCAGGCGAACTTGCTGGCGTCGGCCGGATCGATGTGCCGATCGGCAGCGATCCGCTGCCGGTCTTCGCCAGGGCCGACGGCGTGCTCGATTTCACCACCCCGGCCTCGACGGTCGAGTTCGCCGGCTACGCCGCGCAGGCGCGCATCGTCCATGTCATCGGCACGACCGGCTGTTCGGCCGACGACAATGCGAAAATCGCTGCCGCCGCGCGCCACGCAACGATCGTCAAGTCGGGCAATATGAGCCTCGGCGTCAACCTGCTGGCGGTGCTGGTCGAACAGGCGGCGCGCGCGCTCGATGCCGATGATTTCGACATCGAGATCCTCGAAATGCACCACAGGCACAAGGTCGACGCGCCTTCGGGCACCGCGCTTCTGCTCGGCGAGGCCGCCGCCGCCGGGCGCGGCATTGCGCTGGCCGGCAATGACGTGCGTTCACGCGACGGCCACACGGGTGTGCGAAAAGCCGGCTCGATCGGTTTCGCCGCGCTGCGCGGCGGCTCGGTGGTCGGCGACCACAGCGTGATCCTGGCCGGCACCGGCGAGCGCATCACGCTGTCTCACCATGCCGAGGACCGCGCCATCTTCGCCCGCGGCGCCGTCAAGGCCGCACTGTGGGCGCGGGGCAAAAAGCCGGGCCTTTACTCAATGCGGGACGTGCTCGGGCTTGCCTGAAACGACCCCGAACCATTTTCGTTCTTACGCAAGTCCGGACGGAAAACCGCTACACACTTTTCCTGGAATGCTCAGACCCCAGAGGAGCAAAAATGTCGAGAACTCTCGTGCTCGTGCGTCACGGCCAGAGCGAATGGAATTTGAAAAACCTGTTCACCGGCTGGCGTGACGTCGACCTGACCGAGCAGGGTCACGCCGAGGCCAAGGCCGCCGGCCAGAAGCTCAAGGCGCGCGGCCTTAAATTCGACATCGCCTTCACCTCGGCGCTGGTCCGGGCGCAGAAGACTTGCCAGCACATTCTCGACGCCGTCGGCCAGAGCGACCTGAAGACCATTCGCGACCAGGCGCTGAACGAGCGCGACTATGGCGACCTCTCCGGTCTCAACAAGGACGATGCGCGCAAGAAATGGGGCGAGGAGCAGGTGCATGTCTGGCGCCGTTCTTATGACGTGCCGCCGCCCGCCGGCGAAAGCCTGAAGGACACCGGCGCCCGCGTCTGGCCCTACTACCTGCACGATCTGCAGCCCCACGTGCTGCGCGGCGGCACCGTGCTGGTCGCCGCCCACGGCAACTCGCTGCGCGCGCTGATCATGGCGCTGGACGGCAAGTCGGGCGAGGAGATCGTCAAGCTGGAGCTCGGCACCGGCGTGCCTGTGATCTACCAGCTCAACGCCGATTCGACCGTGGCCTCGAAGGAAGTGCTGGAAGGCTGACGGCTGGCGAGTTGCGGCGGCGGGCCTCCACCAGCTTTGCTAAAGCGACTTCCCAGCTTTTGGCGTCCTGTTCCAAAAAGCGCGTTGACAGCAATCGCTTGCCCGCTTATTGAGCCCGCACCAGCCCAGATGGCGGAATTGGTAGACGCGCACGGTTCAGGTCCGTGTTCCGCAAGGAGTGGAGGTTCGAGTCCTCTTCTGGGCACCAAATTCCCGTTTCGAACCATTCGATCGGTTCAGAAGCTCAAGAAAAAAGCCCGGTTCATCCGGGCTTTTTTCTTGCCCAATGACCTCCCCTCCTGGCCGGTCCCCGAACAAACCGCTTCAAACCGGGCGGCTGCTTCGCTACGCTCGCTCCCATGTCTCAATCCGCCACCGCGATCTTCGGCGCCCGCCGCGACCAGGCCTTCCCGACATTGGCGGAGGCCGACATCGATCGCATGCGCCGGTTCGGTGAGGCCAGCGCCTATGCCGCCGGCGAGCACATTTTCGAGGCCGGTGATGTGTCCCCGGGGCTGATCGTCGTCCTGTCGGGCAAGGTGGACATCACGCAGGACGGCAAGCTCGGCCGGCGCGAGACGATCGTCACGCATGGCCCGGGCAGCTTCGTCGGCGAGCTGGCGCAGCTTTCGGCCCGTCCCTCGCTGGTCAATGCGCAGGCCGCCGAGCCAGTGCAGGCGTTCGTCATCTCCTCGCAGAGGCTGCGCGACCTGATGGTGCAGGAGGCCAATCTCGGCGAGCGCATCATGCGGGCGCTGATCCTGCGCCGCGTCGGGCTGCTCGAGAGCGGCACGATCGGTCCGATCATCGTCGGGCCGGCCGACAATGGCGATGTCCTTCGCCTGCAGGGATTTCTCGCCCGCAGCGGCCAGCCCCACCGCGTGCTCGATTCCAAAACCGATCCTTGCGCGAAGACCCTGTTCGAGCACTTCCATGTCGATCCCCACCATTTGCCGGTCGTGCTGTGCCCGAACGGCAGGCTGCTGCTCAATCCCGCGGAGAAAGACCTCGCCCGCTGCATCGGCCTGCTGCGGCCGGTCGACGCCAGCAAGGTCTATGACGTCGCCATTGTCGGCGCTGGACCGGCAGGGCTGGCGGCGGCGGTCTACGCGGCCTCCGAAGGGCTGTCGACCATCGTGCTCGATTGCCGAGCCTTCGGCGGGCAGGCGGGCGCCTCGGCGCGCATCGAGAACTATCTCGGCTTCCCCACGGGCATCACCGGCATGGCGCTGATGGCGCGCGCCTACAACCAGGCGCAGAAATTCGGCGTCGAGATGGTCATTCCCGACGAGGTGAAGCTGCTCGGTGCTGCCACCGACGGCGCGCGCTACCAGCTTGCGGTCGGCGACGACGAGACGGTGCGCACGCGCTCGGTGGTGATCGCCAGCGGCGCGCGCTATCGCCGCCTCGATGTCGCCAATCTCGCCGAGTTCGAGGGCACATGCGTGCATTATTGGGCCTCGCCCATCGAGGCACGGCTTTGCGGCGGCCAGGAAGTGGCACTGGTCGGCGCCGGCAATTCGGCTGGCCAGGCGGCCGTCTTCCTGGCCAGCCATGTCAGGAAAGTGGCGCTGCTGGCGCGTGGCGGCAGTCTCGAAGCCTCGATGTCGCGTTACCTTGTCGAGCGCATCAGGGCGCAGCCCAACATCGAGGTGCTGACCGGCACCGAGGTCGAGGCGCTGGACGGCGAGGAAGGCAATCTTGCCACGGTCCGCTGGCGCGACCGCTCGAGCGGCGCCTCGACGACGCGGCCGATCCGCCATCTCTTCCTGTTCATCGGCGCCGACCCGAATACCGACTGGCTCGCCCAATCCGACGTGGCGCTGGATGCCAGGGGTTTCATCCGCACCGGATCGGACATAGCATCGGCGCACGGCCTGATGGAGACGAGCCGCAGCGGCGTGTTCGCCATCGGCGACGTGCGCTCCGGCTCGGTCAAACGCGTCGCGGCGGCTGTCGGCGAAGGCGCCCAGGTGGTGGCGGCATTGCATGCATTTCTTGCGCGGGAAGGCAGCCGTGCCGACGCGCCTCAACTGGTCGGGGGAGTGTGATGGCTGACGAGTGCAGACACGCGGCTGGGATCAAGGACGTGACGCCGAGCGCGCTCGGCTGCGAGGAATGCCTGAAGAGCGGCTCGTGGTGGGTGCATCTGCGGCTCTGCCGCACCTGCGGCCATGTCGGTTGCTGCGACGATTCCCCCAACCGCCACGCCACCAAGCATTTTCATGCCACCAGCCATCCCGTCATCGAGGGCTATGACCCGCCGGAAGGCTGGGGCTGGTGCTATGTCGACGAGATCTTTCTCGACCTCGGCGACCGCACCACGCCGCAGAACGGACCGATCCCGCGATTTTACTGAGTGCTTCGGCGAGCTGGGAAAGCGGGCCGGTCTGATCTATCGCACCGAACCGGTGATAGTCCGATCGACATCGGGAACGGACTTGCGATCGTTGCCGGCAAGGGCGGCGATGAGCAGCAGGCTGGCCACGACCGGAACGAACAGCACGGCGACGCGGGCCTGTATATGAAGAATGGTGCGCCATTCGCTGCGCTTGTCGGGGCTGTTGCTCATCATACTCACTTTGCCATGGCCCCCCGGAGGTCACATAGCCGTGAACGGTTAAGCAACTCCTTCCGACTTCGTTAACGCAGGCGTTCAAGCCTGAAATCAGCCGAGCCCGATCCGCCTGGCGCCTTGCCGGAACAACGCTTCGGCGTCGGGCTCGAAGCGGAACGTGCCGATGAAATCGTCGGCGCGGTAATCCGGCAACGTCTTGCGGATGGCGGCGGCAAAGCCGCGCGCCTCGTCGAGCCGCCCCGCCAGCGCCAGGCAATGTGCCGCGATCGCCAGGATGATGGCGTGCGCGTTCGGCCGCGCCGCCGCCTTCAGCGCCCATACGGCTGCCTCCTCGAACTGGCCGAGACGAACATGCGACATCGCCCGCGCGCCCAGCATGCCGAACAGCAGCGGGTCGAAAGGGCTGAGATGGCGCGAATGGTCCGAGGAGCTTATTGCCGCTTTCGGGTCGCCCGATTGCGAGTGGACGAAGGACAGCGCGTAATGGCCGAGCGCGAAATTGGGGCTGAGTTTCACCGCCTGTTCCAGTTCGCCGAGTGAGCCCTCCTGTTCGCCGCGCAGCCACAGCGCCCGCCCCATTGCCCAGTGCGCGGCCGGATTGTGGTCGTCGACCAGCAGGCTCTGGCCGGCGCTCTCGAAGGCCAGCGCGCTTTCCCGGTCGCGGTCGCCCCAGCGCTGGAAGGCGTTCTGCCAGTGGGTGAAGGACAGGCCGGCATAGGCGCGCGCGAAGGTCGGATCGAGCTGCAGCGCCCTGGCAAAGAAATGCCGCGCCGTTTCGTTCTCGGCCTGGGTGAAGCGATACATGTGCCAGAGGCCGCGATGATAGGCCTCCCAGGCGTTGAGCGAGTTGGGCGCCTTCAGCAGGGCTCGGTTACGCTCGACGGTCTCGACCTCCACCGAGATCGACGACACGATGCTGTCGCCGACGTCGTCGAGCACGGCAAAAATGTCGTCCGGACGGCGCTCGAAGGTCTCGGCCCAGACGATCCTGGCGGTACGCACCTCGACGAGTTCGATGCTGACGATCAGGCGGCCGGCCATGCTGCGCACCGTGCCGGTGGCGACATAGTCGACCTTCAGCCGGCGACCGGCCTCCTCGGGTGCGATGCCCTTGTCGGCCAGTGCGAAGACCGATCCGCGCGCGATGACGAAGAAATCCCGCAGCTTGGCGAGACGGGTGATGATGTCGTGGGTAAGGCCGTCGGCCAGCCCGCCGCGCAGGCCGGATTCCTCAATAAACGGCATCACCGCCAGCGACGCATGGCTCGGCTCGAGTGGACCGGAGTCGGGCGGACCAAGGTCCAGTGTGGCCCCCAATTGCGATGCTGTGGATCGGCAGGCCGGCTGCGGCCGCGGCGAGGCAGCCGACTGCTGGTCGCGGATCATGCGCCAGGCTGTCCGCAGCGGGACGAAATCCAGGTCTTCCGACTGGAACAGCTGTGCCGCCGCCGCCAGATGCTTCTCGGCCGCGGTGATCTCGCCGCGCCGGGCGAGGCTCGCCAGCAGCGTCGTATGCGCGCGCCGATCGAAAGGCGCGAGTTCCACCCATTTGTCGAGATGGGCGGTCGCCTCGTCGCAGTCCGTGGGCAGACTCGCGACGAGCCGTTCCAGCACCGCCGTGTGGACGGACCGGAAGCGGCGGCGCTGGCCGATCAGCCAGCTGTTGAAGTGCGGATTGCGTTCGAATTCCAGCCCGTCGAGAAAATCGCCGGCGAAGAGTTCTGCCAGCGCTCGCAACCGCTCGGCATCGGGCGTGTCGATCCCGTGCGTGGCCGCATGGCTGATCTCCAACGCATCGACAAGGCAACCGCCGAGATCGAGCGCGACCGTATCGTCCTGCGTGCGGACACGGCGCTGGTCCGGCGTGTCGAGAGCGCCGCGCAACTTGCTCAGGCACCAGCGCAGCTCGCCTCGCGGATCGTTGGGCACGTCCCACAGAAGTTCGCACAGGCGGCTGCGCCCCACCGGGTGCGGCGCCAGCGCCAGATAGGCAAGCAGCGCCCGCAGCTTGCGCGAGGCCGGCAGTGCCATCGGCACACCGTTACGCGTGATCGCCAATTGGCCGAGCAGGCGCACGGACAGGCCCGGCATACCGCCGTCCTGGCTCGATGGTGCGGATTCCACGTCCGTTTCCACGCCTGCTCCCACGCTGGCCTGTCGGCCCCTGCTTTATCACCAAACACGATCTGGCGCATCCGGCGGCGAATTTCGCGCCGGCAGCGGTCATTGCCGCATCGCCGGCAACGTCAGTCCTAGCGCGGCAAGGTCTCGAAAGCTCGCCGCCCGGGCCGCCGGTTCGTAACCGGTCCGTGAAGATGAACACGATCGAGGAGATCAACGATGTTGAACAAACAGAAAATCAGGACCACCGCCGGGCGCGGCCGCCTGTTCGACAGCATTCTCGACACTGTCGGCGACACGCCGGCGGTGCGCATCAACAATCTCGCGCCGGCCCATGCGACCATCTACGTCAAGGCCGAGTTCTTCAACCCGGGCGCCTCGGTGAAGGACCGGCTGGCGCTCAACATCATCGAGGAGGGCGAACGCAGCGGCGCGCTCAAGCCGGGCCAGACCGTGGTCGAGGCGACCAGCGGCAACACCGGCATCGGCCTCGCCATGGTCTGTGCGCAAAAGGCCTATCCGCTGGTCGTCACCATGGCCGACAGCTTTTCGGTCGAGCGCCGCAAGTTGATGCGCATGCTCGGCGCCAAGGTGGTGCTGACGCCGCGCGCCGAAAAGGGTTTTGGCATGTACAAGAAGGCGGTCGAGCTGGCCGAGGCCAATGGCTGGTTCCTCGCCCGCCAGTTCGAGACGGTCGCCAATGCCGCCATCCACGAGGCGACGACCGCGCGCGAAATCATCAACGATTTCGCCGGCTCGCGGCTCGACTGCTTCGTCACCGGCTATGGCACCGGCGGCACCGTCGTCGGCGTGGCGCGAGTCTTGCGCCGCGAACGGCCGGATGCCCGCATCGTGCTCTCCGAGCCGGCCAATGCGCAACTGATCGGCAGCGGCAAGGCGCAGCTGCGCG
>NZ_JAPYKP010000176.1:0-10402 GCF_037179725.1 Mesorhizobium sp. Cs1321R2N1
GTCAGGCTCCTTGTTGAAGAAGCCCGTCATGCTCTGCCGCTGCCGGAGGACGCTCAATGCGAGCGCGACGCACGGCCCGTAACCGCTACCTCAACCGCAGGCGCCCTCCCGCGCAGCGGGTTCGTTCTGCGGCCTCAAACCAGCCGAGCTCATACCCGCGGCAACAGGCCTTATCGGCTCCTTTTGCGGGATGGCACATCCACAAAAGGGATCGCCCCGAGTGCGATGACGTACGGTCTTGGAGACAATCGAGCCGCACAGATGCATTCAGCGCACCGCAGCACATTTATGCAGCGATTTCAAAAGCGCTCCTTTTTAACGGTAAAATTGACGGTAAATTGCGAATTGCCGCACAAGATCTTATGTAAAATCAATAACAAAGGATGATCGTAAACAATGGAGTGGGTAGGGGAATCGGCGAAGATAGGCGGCTCTAGCGTAGTATTCCGCAGAAAATACAATGATTTTCGGGCAGGGCAGACTGCTAGCCAAGGCACATTATCAATAGAATCGCCAAGTCTATCAAACCAATGAAATCGTTAAGTTTATCGGAGCGCCTGGCGCGGCTCGCAGCTTGTAGCAAATCACTCTGACGGTACTTTTGACGGTGTTTTTCGTATCCGACATAGCATTCTAAAAAGTCCCGTCATTCGTTCTTAGAATTTGACGGTACTTTTCTGCGGATCAACGCTTTGAAATGTATACCGAAAATGTCTTGTAGCATGACATTTCTGCGCTGACGGTACTTTAGTTATCGACATACATAGTTTCAGCTCTGGGCTGCGGTACCGACGATGTTCCGGACACGATCGCATATCGTCGGATGGCACCGTCGTATCACCTATCGAATGTTGTCCCGACTGCTGCCGGATCTGCGATGGAGAGAAGCGTTGACCGTATCCAGGCGGGAGCTTGGACCGCGGTAAATGCGAGCGTCTTTTTATCGTTGGGAGAAAGATGAGGTGCCGCGATCTATGCAAGCTCGGCGGCGCGCGCCGGCCCAATATGACGAAGCGCCTTGACTACGGTCCCGGCCAAGTTGCCAGGAGCAATCAAATGCCTATCCGCCCGCGTGGTCGTTGCCACCGTGCGCGGCGATGAACATGGTGACGGCCGACCGGCAATAGGATTCGATTTCGTTGTCATCCTCTGCTTTCGCCTGATCGAAGCGTGCGATCATCAGGAGATCGGATCCTTTGAAAAGCGCGGCAAACAAGCGGGCGGATTGGAGAGGATCGGGCACGTTCAGCATCGCCTTCGCGTGCAACTGACGCAACAGGGCCTCGATCTGGGCGATGATATGGGCGGGGCGGGCTTCGTAATGGAGCTTGCTTAACGACTTCTGATTGGTCGTGTCGGCCATGATCATGGCTTCGACATTGCGGACGTCCGGCCTCAACAGCGTGCGAAGCAGGGATGATCCCACCGCCGTGAGCTGATCTTCGGCCGAACCGTCGACACCTTCAAAAAGGGCCTGTGCAAACCCATGGCAGCCGGCCGCCATGGCCGCGCTGAACAGCGCTTCCTTGTTCTCGAAGTGCCTGTAGATGCTGAGCTTGGATATCTTCGCCCGCTGGGCGACCTTGTCCAACGTCGTCGCCTGAAAACCCAATTCCACAAAGAGTTCGCTCGCGGCGTCGAGGATCGTTTGGCCAAGCGCCTCGTTGGTGGGCCGGCCGCGCCGGCGGTGGCTATTTTCGGTCACGATAATTCCAGTCCTTGACAGTATCCTAATTCTTGAATTACGATACCATGCAGTGTCCGAAATATGCAAGCCATTGGATGGGTTCAACCTGTCCTGCAACGGAGCCCATCACCATGGATGACGTCATCATCATCGGCGGCAGCTTTGCCGGTCTCGCCGGCGCCCTGCAGCTCGGCCGTGCCCGCCGCAAGGTCACCGTTCTCGATACCGGCCTGCCGCGCAACCGCTTCGCCGGCCACTCGCATGGTCTGCTCGGCCACGATCACAAGCCACCGTTGGCAATCCTGGCCGAGGCGCGGCAGCAGCTGGCCCGCTATCCCACGCTCAGGCTGGTCAATGCCCGGGCCGAAAGCATCTCCGGCGCCATCGACGATTTCTCAGTCCTCACTTCCGATGGCGAAACCCTTAGGGCGCGCCGCCTGATCCTGAGCTATGGCGTCATCGACCAGATGCCTGATGTTCCAGGCTTTGCCGAAGGCTGGGGCAAGTCCGTCGTGCCCTGCCCCTATTGCGACGGCTTTGAAGTCGCCGGCCAGCATTGGGGCCTCGTCTGGTCCGGCCGGCAGTCGCACAATCAGGTCAAGCTGTTCCACGATTGGACCGACAGGTTGACGGTCTTCGCCGATGGTCATGACATTCCGTCCGATATCCGGGCCGATCTGACGCGCCGCAACACGCCTGTCGTCGATGGCCGGGTCATCGAGATCGCCCATCACGAGGGCCATAACGCCACCGTCAAGCTCGATACCGGCCCAAATGTCGCGGTCGACATCCTGTTCGCGCATCCGCGCAACAAGCCGTCCGCAAACCTCCATGAATCACTAGGCCTCGCCACGGTCGATACGCCCCTCGGCATCATCCTCAAGGTCGACGAGCGCCGCGAAACCAGCATGCCCGGCATCTACGCCGCCGGCGACCTCGCCAACCCCCTTACGCCGCCATCGGTCACCCTGGCATCATCGCACGGCGCGATGGCAGGTATCTTCGCCCAGCAGTCGATGCTGGTTTGAGAGCAGAATTTGCGTTCTCCGGTCCCAATTAGCCAACCCGAGCGGCGGCGCTCCAATCTAAAGCAAGAAGGGAAGTGATCCTCATGAATACGACCAGTCCTGGGATGAGCGTCAAACTTTATGGCACGGCAGGTAGTCCCAACGTGCGGGGGGCGATGCTTGGCCTCGCCGAGAAAGGTGTGGAATACGAGTTCGTCAGCTTGATGCCGCCGGCATGGAAAACGCCGGAGCATCTTGCGCGGAATCCGTTCGGCAAGGTTCCGGTGCTTGAGCATGATGGCTTCGAAGTCTTCGAAACCCAGGCCATCTTGCGCTATCTGGACCAGACGTTTCCTGGTCCGGCGCTCCAGCCGACGAACGCGCGCGAAGGGGCGCGTATGAATCAGATCATCGGCATTATCGACTGCTACCTGGGCCCATCCTGGGGCGGCATTGGGTTCGAGCGAGTGGTCGCGCCAACCTTCCTCGGCCAGCCGACCAACATGGAACGGGTCAACGCGGCCGTGCCCATGGCACGTAGCTGCGCTGAGGCGCTTGAGCCTCTGATTGCGGCACCCTACCTCACCGGCGAAACCTTTAGTCTGGCCGACATCCGCCTCATGCCGCATTTCGACCGGCTGCGTATAACGCCAGAGGGCGAAGCGATCCTCGATGGCAAGAACAAGCTCGTCCAGTGGTTCGCCCATGTGAGCGGACGCCCGAGCGCCAAACAAGTCCTGCAGTAGTAATTCGAGGCGTTGATTCTGGGGCCGCCGTTTTGAAAGCACAGATTGGAGGATGAGCATGGCCGTCGAACCGGACAGCGCGGGTGTGCGCTTCCCTCCGCCCTTCGTCTATCTGGGAGCGCTGCTGTTGGGGCTGGCGGCGGAGCGGTTCATCCCTCTGCGCTCTTTCGGCATCGACTGGCGGTTGCTGGTCGCGACGGGCGCGCTGCTGTTCGTTGCCGGCGCGGCGATGATGCTTGCGGCGGCGGGGCTGTTCCGGCGGCTGGGCACCAACGTTCCGCCGTCGCTGCCAACGACCCTCATAGCAACGACCGGTCCCTATCGGTGGACCCGCAATCCCATGTATCTCGGCATGGCGCTTATCTATGCCGGCCTTGCGATCGGCTTCGACGGGCCGATCGCCTTCGCCTTGCTCCCGTTGGTGCTGATAGCGATCCAGACGCAGGTGATCGCCCGCGAGGAGCGCTATCTCGAAGCGAAGTTCGGCGACGATTACCGCCGCTACAAGGCCGAGGTTCGCCGCTGGCTCTGACTATTCCGCAGCTGCTGCCTGCGGGGCCTCCTCTCCCTGAGGGGCGTCTTTGGCCGGTCAGCCGTTTCGAAGAGGCAGTTGAGCAAAATGATTCCTAGGCTCAGGCCGGTCCGCAAACGGTCCCAAAAGACCCACAGGCTATTCAACCTCCCCCGGCCCAGTTGGTGGCGGTACTTTCTTCGTTCGCTGTGAAACCCACCTGAGTTGCCCAAAGTGGGCCGGAAAGGCGATCGACTTCTATAGATGCCGAAACCGCACAAAAACTTTCGTGCTATTTTTCCCTTTGAAATCAAAACTGTAACGTTTTGACGGCCCATGGGTCGGCCTTTTGCGCGGCAACGAATAAAAAACCTAGAGATGTCAACGGCTTAACTAGATTTAGAGCAATCGAGTGGGAGTGATTTTGGCCCATCCGAACCCCGCCGAATTAACGCAATGGCACGACGCAAGCTGTTGAAAACAAAAATAAACCCGTTCACCGACATTCGGTGACTATCGGTATGCAGAGCTTGGCTTTGGCGGCCTGCCTGACGGGCCTGCGGCATATTGCTCGGACGAATTTTTCAAAAGTACCGTCGCGGCCAATCAGGCTCGTGACGGTGCTTTTTTCGCTTCAAGGCACTGACGATAAAAGGGAATCGCCACCACGAGTCCGTGAAATTGCGCTGACGGCACTTTTTTCAGGAGGCAATTCGGATGCTGACCTCAAGGCGTTCGCGTCATGCCGAACGGCGCGATCTTGTTCCGCCTGGATTACAGGCCTCAACGACCGCCGGGAGACCATCTGTCCGGGAGGGTACGGACGCGACGGGATTCCACTCGCCCGGGCTCGGGAGAAGTGCATCCACGCGAGGCGCGCCATTGGCGAAGGACGATCACCAGCGATCGAGAAGCGTCGCCTGAAGGAAGCCAAGAGTTTTGGCGAATTCGTCTGCTAACGCCGTGTTCGGCCACCGGGTATCGTGTGGACTCAGTCGCGATGGCGGAACGCCGGAAATTGCCATTGCTGTCAGTTGCCCTATTGCGCTGGGCTACTCTTTGACCGCCCCTGTCATTGACGACACATAGTGCTCGACGAAGAAGGAATAAAGGATCACCACCGGCAGCGACCCGATCAGGGCGCCGGCCATTAGGGAACCCCATTCGTAGACGTCGGAGCGGACGAGCTCGGTCAGCACGCCCACCGGCACGGTCTTGTTTTCAGACGACTGAATGAAGGTCAGAGCGTAGATGAACTCGTTCCACGACAGCGTGAAGGCGAAGATACCGGCGGAGATCAGCCCCGGCACCGACAGCGGCAGCACGATCTTGGTCAGCACCTGCCAGCGGCTGGCGCCATCGATGAGCGCGCACTCCTCCAGTTCGAAGGGAATGGAACGAAAATAGCCCATCAGCAACCACGTGCAGAAAGGCACCAGGAAAGTCGGATAAGTCAGGATCAGGGCAAAAGGCGTGTCGTAGAGCCCGAGATTGAAGACCATGACCGACAGCGGAATGAACAGGATGGACGGCGGCACCAGGTAGGCGAGAAAGACGGCGAGCCCGACCTGGCGCGACCCGGAAAAGCGCAGCCGCTCGATCGCATAGGCAGCCAACACCGCGGCGATGAGCGAAAGCACGGTAGCGGCGACCGAGATGATCGTCGTGTTGAGCAGCCAGCCCGGATAGGAGGTCTCGAACAGCAGGTAACGGATGTTCTGCAACGTCGGGTGAACCACCCAGAACGGGCTCGATGTATCGTAGCTGGTCATCTCCGCATTGGGTTTGATGGCGGTGATCGTCATCCAGTAGAAGGGAAAGAGCAGCACGATGACGAAAATCGCCAACGGAAGGTAGACCGTCACCACGCGCCGCGGCATGCTTTGCAAATAGGTCATGCCACCGTCGTCGCCGCCGGCGGGGTTCGGTTTAGCGTTGATTAGAGCCATCTCAATCTCCGCCGCCTTGCTGCCATCTGCGCCGCTGCAGGCCGAAATAGCTGAACAGGATCGCGCCTAGCAGGAAGGGGATCATCGCTACCGCGATCGCCGCGCCTTCACCGAGTTGCCCGCCCGAAATGCCGCGTTGGAAAGAAAGCGTCGCCATGAGATGTGTGGCGTTCACCGGGCCGCCGCGCGTCAGCACATAGATGAGCTGGAAATCGGTGAAGGTGAACAGAACCGAAAAGGTCATGGTGATGGCGATGATCGGCGTCAGCAGCGGCAGGGTGACATAGCGAAACAGCTGCCAGCGACCGGCGCCGTCCAGCGTGGCGGCTTCGTAAAGCGATCGCGGGATCGTCTGCAGGCCGGCGAGCAGGGTTATGGCGACGAAGGGAATGCCGCGCCAGACGTTGGCGGCGATCACCGAAGCGCGGGCGTTCTGCGGATCGCCAAGGAAATTGATGTTGTGATCGATGAGGCCCATCTGCTTGAGAGCCCAGGAGATGATCGAGAACTGCGAATCGTAGATCCACCAGAAAGCGATCGCCGACAACACCGTCGGTACCACCCAGGGAAGAAGCACCACCGCGCGGAAAAAGGATTTGAACGGCAGGTTCTCGTTGAGCAGCAACGCCAGCCACAGGCCGAGGGCGAACTTCAGGATCGACGCGCTCACCGTGTAGAGAAGCGTGTTGAACACGGACAGCCAGAACACGCTGTCGTCCCAGAGATATTCATAGTTTTCCAGGCCGATGAAGACGCCTGGCCTGCCGATGCGGGCGTCGGTGAAGCCGAGCCAGACGCCGAGCCCCAGCGGATAGGTCAGGAAGACCAGCAGCAGCACCACTGTCGGCAGCATAAAGCCAAAGCTAAGCAGCCCGCGGCTTTCCGCAATGCGCGACAAGAAGGAGGGGCGGGGCGGGGCGGCGGCGGTTGTCACGGCCATGAAAAGGCTCCTCTGGTGGATATCGAGTGGCGCCGGAACCAGCAGTCCTTCCGCCTTCGTGGAGAAGACGCTGGCGCGCGGATCTCACGGCCCCGCACTCTCCTCATAGGGCGCCTGCATTTCGGCGGCACGTCTCGACCCACGCTGCGGCCGACCCGAAAAATACAAGCGTCTTCTTCCATGAACGGAAGAAGACGTGCGGACTACACCCGGTAATACCGGTTGGCGCGCTTCTCGGCCTCTTCCATTGCCTCCTGTGGCGTCGCCCGACCGGTCACCGCCTTGGCGAACATGTCGACCAGCACATAGTCGGCCATGGTGGCGGCCGAAGCGTAGCCGAGCGGCCCGGCGTAGCCGTTGTTGCGCAGCGTTGCGGACGCTTTGGCATAGGGCGCATAGTTCGGATCGGCCTTCCAGATCGGATTGTCGTCGTAGGCCTTCAAGGTTTGGCAGCAATAGCCGGAAGAGCCCTTGATCCATTCCGACATCTGCGGTTCCTCGAACATGAACTGCAGATAGGCCTTGGCCGCGTTCGGATAGGGCGTGTAGTTGAAGATCACCGCCGAGGTGACCTGGTAAAGCTCCACTGCCTTGCCGATCGGACCGATCGGCAAGCTAGCGGTGCGGATGTCCTTGGCCATTTCAGTCAGCTTAGGATCCTTGTCCTTGTTGATCCTGGCGGTTTCATAGGCCGAGATACCGTTGGCGATGACGGACAACTCGCCGGCCAGGAAGGCGCGGTTGTTGTTCACGTCGAGCCAGCTTTCCGTGCCGGGGATGAAGGTCTTGTAGAGCGCCTGAGCATATTCGATCGCCTTCATCGTCTCGGGACTGTTGATCACCACCTTGCTGTTCTCGTCGACCATCTTGCCACCATGGCTCCACAACAGCCAATGAGCGTAGTTGTTGCCGTCACCGACGCCATGCCCATGGGTGAAGCCGGCCGGATGGCCTTTAGCCTGCACGGCCTTGCACAATTCGAGGAAGCTGTCGGTGTCTTTCGGGAACTCGGAGAAACCGGCCTCCTTGACCCAGCTCTCGCGGTAGACGATGGCGTTGCCTATGGTGGCCAGCGGCAAGCCGATGAACTTGCCGTCCTTGGTGGCGTAGCTCTTCGGGCCCTCGTGCCAGCCGCCATATTTCTTGCCCAGATAATCTCCGAGATCGGTCACATCGAGGAGCTTGTCGGGATATTGGAAGGGATCGTCGAACCAGACGAACATCAGGTCGGGGCCCGAGCCGACATTGGCCGCGACCGCCGCCTTGGGACGAATGTCCTCCCAGCTCTCCTTGTCGACGCGCACCTCGACACCGGTGGCATCGGTGAATTTCTTCGTCAGCGCCAGCCAGGCGGTCTCATCGCCCTGGACAAACGGCGACCAGCGAAGGAGCCTGAGCTTGGCGCCTTTTTCGGGCGTGTATTTCGGCGCATCCTGGGCAAAGGCTGGCGTGCCAAGCAGGCGGTTGCCGATTGCTCCGGCAGCCGCCGCACCGGCGCTGGTTCGTATTACGTCGCGTCTGGTGAATCTCATTGCCATTTCCTCCTGTTTTGATTGGCTGAGACCTCGGCATGTTCAAAGCCGGCGGCCCGTATCCGCGTCAAAGAGATGGATCAGGCTCGGCTCGGCGGCAAGCTTGACGGTTTCGCCGGGCTGGAACGGGTGTCGCTCC
Source organism: Mesorhizobium sp. Cs1321R2N1 (assembly GCF_037179725.1). Classification (NCBI taxonomy): domain Bacteria; kingdom Pseudomonadati; phylum Pseudomonadota; class Alphaproteobacteria; order Hyphomicrobiales; family Phyllobacteriaceae; genus Mesorhizobium; species Mesorhizobium sp. Cs1321R2N1. The sequence continues at coordinate 8,512 of NZ_JAPYKP010000176.1, forward strand.
CGGAAATTCGCGACGATCTCTTCACCGCCAGGCGCGCGGCCGATGATCTGCAACTCCGACCCGGTCGGTTCGACGACCGAAACGGTGATGGGGAAGCCGTGGTCGGAAAGGCGCAGATGCTCGGGCCGTATGCCAAGCACCACCGGACCGTTATTCAGGTTTTGCGGCGTACGCGGCAAATCTATGGCGACGCCGCCGCTGCCTTCGAAGCCGCCGGCGCCAATGCGGCCTGTCAGCATGTTCATTGCCGGGGAGCCGATGAACATCGCCACGAAAAGATTGTCCGGCCGGTCATAAAGATCGAGCGGTCGCCCGATCTGCTCCACATTGCCGTCATGCATGACGACGATCTTGTCGGCCATCGTCATCGCCTCGATCTGATCGTGAGTGACATAGACGGTCGTGGTCTTCAGGCGCTGATGCAGTTCCTTGATCTCTGCGCGCATCTGCACGCGCAGTTTGGCATCGAGATTGGAGAGCGGCTCGTCAAACAAAAAGACCTGTGGGTCGCGCACGATCGCCCGGCCCATGGCCACGCGCTGCCGCTGCCCGCCCGAAAGCTGCCGGGGATAGCGCGACAGCAACGGCGTGAGGTTGAGAATTTCCGCGGCACGCTCGACCTTGCCATCGCTCTCCTGTTTCGAGACACGCTTCAACATCAGGGAGAACGCCATGTTCTCGCGCACCGTCATATGTGGGTAAAGCGCGTAATTCTGGAACACCATGGCAATGTCGCGTTTCTTGGGGGCGACCGTGTTGACAATGCGCCCGCCAATGGCGATCTCGCCGCGCGTGATGCCTTCGAGGCCCGCGATCATGCGCAACAGCGTCGACTTCCCACAGCCCGACGGGCCGACCAGCGTTACGAACTCGCCGTCTTCTATATCGATCCCGACGCCATGGAGAATTTCGGCGGCGCCGAAGGATTTGTAGACATCGCGGATCGCAACGGATGCCATCGATTCCCTCCCGAGCGATGCGACGCCTGCGAGGGAGACGTCCACTCCATACATACGCAGCTTGCAGTCTTGCCACGTCCTCCATATGAATTGGTAGCGCTACCAGCAGCGCATGTAAAGCACGGCCGGAAGGCTGGCGGATTTCCGAATGGCACGCCTTGCCATCCCTTTCTGCGACCAATCGATATCATGGCTTCTCTCATCTCTCGCACGAGCACATCTTGCGAAACATGGACCAAGATTGTGATCTCGGAAGCCTTGAAGAAGACCATGCACCACGCGGACTGCTTTGTTCCGCGGCAGTACGGCACACCCCTATTCTTGACCCGCAGCAAGCGCCACCCGCAATGGTGATGAAATCCCACGAACCGGTCCTGCGCCAAGTGCCTGACAGAGCGATTCTGCGCCTTGCAAGCGCTCTCGCGCACTAAGCTGCGCGCGAGACCACGCGCATGCCAGGAAAATCCATCGTGAATCGAGCCGCGATCTACCCATGCCTCTCAACCGATCTGCAGAATGAACGGCCGATAGACGATCAACTCCCGTTGTGTCGAACGTACGCCGAACGTGAGGGTTTGGACGTTGTCGCAACCTTTCAGACGGCGCGGCCGAAGCGATCGACCCTGAAATCATCGAGCGGCGTTTCGCATCGGTCGGTCATAATGAGCTCGGCCATGGCATCGCCCACGCCCGGACCGAGCTGGAAGCCGTGTCCACTGAAGCCGAAGGCGTGGAACAGGCCTGGCGTCGTCGCCGAGCGTCCCATGACCGGCAGCATGTCCCTGACATAGCCCTCGCAGCCCGACCAGGTGCGGATGACGGTGGCCTGTGCGATTGCCGGCAGCAGCCGCGCGACGGCGCGCAACTGCGCCTGCAGGCGCATGGAGTCGGCGGCCGCATGGCCGGGATCGAGACCCACCAGCACCCTTTCG
>NZ_JAPYKP010000177.1:0-10398 GCF_037179725.1 Mesorhizobium sp. Cs1321R2N1
CGTCGACATACTGGCGAGCGGCTGCGACGCCGGCATCCGCTATGGCGAGCGGCTGGAGCAGGACATGATCGCCGTTCCGATCGGCCCGCGCCGGCAGCGCTTCGCCACCGCCGCCGCTACGGCCTATCTCGACCGGCACGGCCGGCCCGGCCATCCACGCGACCTGCTCGATCATGCCTGCCTGCGCGGTCGCTTCGCCAGCGGCTTCACGCCGCCCTGGGAGTTCGAACGCGTCGGTGAGGTGGTGAGCGTCGATCCAACCGGCCCGCTGCTGGTCAGCACCGGTACGGCAATGGCGCTTGCGCTCGAGGTGGCGGTCGCCGGCGGCGGCATCGTCTCGCTGTTCGAGGACTGGCTGCGCCCCTATTTCGACGACGGCCGGCTGGAGCCGGTACTGGAGCCCTGGTGGCAGGAATTTTCAGGCCCGTTCCTCTACTATCCCGGCCGCCGCCTGACGCCAGCGCCGCTGCGCGCGTTCATCGATTTTGTCGGTGGGATGCGCTGGGATTGATCCCGGACTGGCATCGTGCTGTCGGGTGTGCCGGCCTTTTTCGGCCCTGCCGTCGTGGTTCCTTTCGACCAAAGGGCAAATCCCTAATGTAACACTTTGTTGTCATTGAGGGCCTATCAAAGGGGCGGTACGGCGAAAGCCCGATAAGGGAAAGGCGCGCAATGGGTTCGCCCTGGTCCGAATTGCTGGCCAACCTCGCGGTCGTGGCGATGTTCGTTTCGGTCTGGATCCACACGCATGTGTGGCTGGATCGCTGGCCGGCCGCCGCGAAGGCAGCGGCCTTCGGCGTGCTGATGGGCGCGGGCGCCATCGTGCTGATGCTGACACCCATGCAGTTGCAGCCGGGCGTGCTCGCCGATCTCAGGGCGACGATGATCGCGGTTGCCGGCTTCTTCGGTGGTCCTGTCGCCGGCATCGTCGCCGGGGTCATGGCCGGTGCCTTCCGGACGTTCGAGGGCGGCATCGGCGCCTTCGCCGGCGCGGTAGGGATCGCGGCCGCCATGCTGGTCGGTGTCGCCGGAAACCTTGCCCTGAAAGGGCGGCGGCCCACCGTGGTCGACATCATGCTGCTTGGCGCGGCGGCCGCGGCAGCATCGCTGCTTGGCCTTAGCATCCTGCCGAGGGAGGTCCTGCAAAGGATTCTGCCTGATGTGGCGCTGCCTTCCTCCCTGCTCATCTTTGTCTCGGTGGTGCTGTCGGGGCTGACGCTCTACCAAGAGCGGCGGCGTCTCGAAGCGCTGCAGTCCCGGCGCATCTACAAGGCCGTGGTGGAGACACTTCCGGATTGCCTCAACGTCAAGGATCTCGACGGGCGGTTCATCGCTGCCAATCCGGCAACGGCGGAACTGATGCATGCGCCCGACGCCAAGGCGCTGATCGGCAAGACGGACTTCGACTTCTTTCCGCATGAGACGGCCAAAGGCTTCCGCGAGGACGAGCTTGCGGTGCTGGCGTCGGGGGCCTCGTCCACCATCGAACAGCACCTTCACCACGAGGACGGCACCGACGGCTGGCTGGCGACCTTGAAAGCTCCGTTCCGCGACCGGACCGGGGCGGTCGTCGGCCTGATCACGCACAATCGCGACATCACCGCGCGCAAGCAGCTCGAGACCGAGCTGGCGGAAAGCCAGGCAAGGCTCGGAGACGCCTTGACGCACATGGCTGACGGCCTGGTGATGTTCGACCTGGACGGCAAGATGGTGCTGTGCAACGCCCGGTACCGCGCCATGTTTCCGAAGACGGCCGACATAAGAGTGCCGGGTGCCGACTATCGCGACATCCTGCGCGCTTCGGCGGCGCGCGGCGAAGGCATCACGCCGCAGGACGCGGTCGAGGAGTGGATCGCCGAAATCATGGCCTCGCAGAAACTTGTCAGTCACCGTCAGGTCCGGCTTGCCGACGGGCGCTGGCTCGATGTGCGCACCCGGCCGACCGGCGATGGCGGAAGCCTCAGCATGTTTTCCGACATCACCGAGGCCAAGCAGGTCGAGGCCGAACTGATGGCCGCCAATGAGAAGCTGAACCTCCTGGCGCACCGCGACGGCCTGACCGAACTGTTGACGCGGCGGGCCTTCGACGAAGCGCTGGCGCGCGAATTCGCCCGCGCCAGCCGCAACGCAATGCCGCTCAGCCTGCTCATCATCGACGTCGACTGGTTCAAGCGGTTCAACGACCATTACGGCCATCCGGCGGGCGATGAGTGCCTGCGCGTCGTCAGCCGCTGCATCGAGGCGGCAGCTCGCCGGCCGGCAGACTCCGCCGCCCGCTATGGCGGCGAGGAGTTCGGGCTCATCCTGCCCGAGACCGACGCGCATGGGGCCTTCGTCATCGCCGAAAACCTCAGGAGCAAGGTGCGCGACCTCGCTATTGGGCATGCCGGCAGCGAAAAAGGCATCGTCACCGTCAGCATCGGTGTCAGCACCTTCGAGGCCGCCGCCGCCATCGAGATCGCCGATCTTCTGAGCCGCGCCGACGAGGCGCTCTACGGCGCCAAGGCCGCGGGGCGGGACCGGGTGCATGGCTGGCGTCCGCACCTCAGCGGCCAACGCTCGACCGGTTCTCGGCGCAAGACTTGAGCCTTCCCAAATCCTGGGGGCCGGGCTGCCTGTAGAGTTTGGATCGAGGCTGAGCTGGCTATTGCCTAAACGAGGATCAGGCCAGGCACCTTCAACCGCTGTGAACTGAATCCGCGCTGGCGGGATCGAGCTTCACAAGACGAGCCTTCGCCTCGCCGACGCGTTGTTGCGCCGATCGTATCCTGTCACAAAGTCTCAGATTGATACCAATGCCACAGTCCTCGTCCAGCATCGCGTTTGCACGTTCGAGGGCGAGTTCCGCTCGGTTAAGTCGCTGCCTCGCCCTGGCCAGTTCCAAGGTCAGAAGTTCCATTTTACTGCTGTTTCCGTGGTTACGGTCCCTTCAGGTGGGAAACCGTTGCCGGTCGTTTTGGTTCCGGCTGTTCGCGCGCTGCTGTATTCGCTGCCGCGCGCGCCCTTGATGGCCTTCAGGACGGCCTTGGATGGGCAAGGCTGGTGTCGAAAGTGTCAGGCAGGACAGGTGTGCCATTGGGCCCAGTCGAGGCTGTCGTCATCCTGTCGACCGCCGGGATGATAACCATGCGGGCATGCTGCTCCGGCCACAATGGCTTTCCGAAAAGGAAGAACGTGCTGGCGAGAAAACAGACCAGCAAGAGGACGGCCAAGGTATTGGCGATGATCTCACCAAGCTGCATTATCTCTCCTCCAAATCACGCACCTGCAATGGGCAACGAGCACCAGCGGACAATGTTCACCGTGTGGGACCAATGCGCCTGATACTTCGGACTTCAGTCCGAGTTGCGGGTCGAACGATAAAGGCACAACCTGCCTGCGCATCGGCCGAGCCTCCGCCAATGGTGGCAGCCGGAGCATGGCCCGGCCTGCTCGCAACGTACCGAGCCCTCCGCCAAGGCAGGCCGGGCTGCCTCTCCTGAAGTGTCATGAACGGACCGCGATTTCCGCGGGCAGCGGCGAGCGTTGATTCCTCGGCAGCGGCTAACCCCGATCCGCGGGGTGACGGAAAGCACGCCGATATCCGTTAGACAGGGATGCTACCAGCTCACGGTAAAGCTGACGAGCAGGACGGCGATCAAGGCCGATAACGGGACCGCCATCAACAGCGCCGCCTCCATAAGTCGGCTTTCCTTGTCGCTGAACATCAGGATCTCCTCACATCTTGACCCGAAACCGGAGAATTCAGGGTTCGCCCACCGCATGGAAGCAGCGGGCGAACCCTTTCGGCGCAGGAAGGGACGTTAGCTGCGCCAATTCGAAAAAACACGCGCGGTCGCAGTCCGACTTTCGCCGGCTACCTGCCGGTGACCTTGCAGCGAACAACGAGCGTGAAAGATGGCCGTTCCCGGCGGCGGCTCCGGCAGGACCATTGCGTTTTCAGATGGGACCTAAGTCTGGGGCAGGCCGGACCGAAGCCCGATCCTGGAACATTCAATCCCGCCTGAAGTTCGATCGGCAGCGCGGTGACAATGTTGTAGCTGTGCAGTTTCAGATGGAGGAACTCATGAAAAAGAATCTTGCCGCCGTAGCCGCGGTTCTGTTGCTCGCAGGCGTCGGCGCGGCCGCCGCCGAGGACGTCGTCATCCAGCCCGAGCAGGAAACAGTGATCAAGGAATATGTGAAGAAGCAGCCGCTGGCTTCGGTCAAGGTTCCCGGCGTGGAACTCAATATCGGCACGGCCTTGCCAGATACCGTTGAACTCCACGAAGTTCCCAACGTCAAATATCGCTACACCGTGATCGACAACCGGACGGTGATCGTGGACCCGGGCACCCACAAGATCGTCAAGATCATCGAGTAACCGCGCCTGGCCCGCCGCCAGGCTGGTGGCGGGCCGGCTACGCAAAATGCGTTGCCCGAGCAATCAGAATTCGCGCGGGTCGTTGCCGATCTCGCGCCTGCTAATCCAGCATCATTACGATGGGTCCGCCTCCTGCAGTTCGCGGTGCCGGGCCAGCGCGCGAATTCGGTCGGCGACCTTGCCGTCCACCGGGTTGTAGACGGTCAGGCTCAAATCCGGCCGGCCGTCGACCGCGAAGGCCGAATATTCGAGTTCGATGTCGCCGAGTTCGGGATGCTTCAGGCGCTTTGTCCCGTCGCCATGGCTGAGCACGTTGTTTTCCCGCCACAGGGCGGCAAACTCGGGACTGGCGCTGCAAAGCTCGTCCACGAGCTGGGCGACCTCGGACACCGCGCCGGCGCGTGCCGCGTCGGCCCGGAACGCGCCGACCACGAAGCGGGCGAGGTTCTCCCAATCGTGCTGCTTGGCGCGGATAGTGGGGCTCAGGAACATGAAACGCAGGATGTTGCGCTGACCCGGGGGCAAGGTGCTGTAGTCAGTCATCACGATTTGCGCGGCGCGGTTCCAGGCGACGACATCCCAGGTCGCCGTCTTGATCAAGGCCGGGCTTGCCTCGAGCGTGTCGATAAGGCGCTGCAGCCTGGGGCTGACGCCGTCGGCGCCGATGTAGCGGACCTCTGGCGGACGCCCCAGCCCCAGCATGAAAAGATGTTCGCGCTCGGCCTCGGTCAGCAGCAGTCCCTTGGCGATCCGGTTCAGCACGTCGGCCGAAGGCGCGCCGCCGCGGCCCTGTTCAAGCCATGTGTACCAGGTCGGGCTGATGTTGGCGCGCTGGGCGACCTCTTCCCGGCGCAGTCCCGGCGTGCGCCTGCGCCCCGAGAAGCCGAACGACGAGGGGTCGAGCCGGGTGCGCCGGTCTTTCAGGAAGGCTGCGAGCGAACCGGCGGAATTGTTGGGCATCCTGTTAGTCATTATACCATGATAAAGTCACTACTTTAATGGAATAATAGAGCAGCGATACTGCGCGGGCAACTGTGCAGGAGATTTTGCATGCGTATCTTTCTTACCGGCGCCACCGGCTTCATCGGTTCGGCGATTGTCCCCGAACTTCTTCAGGCCGGCCATCAGGTAATCGGCGTCACCCGCTCGGATGCCGGCGCCGAGGCGTTGGCCGCCGCGGGCGTGGAGGTGTATCGCGGAACCCTCGAGGATCCCGAGGGCCTGCGCGACGGCGCGGCGAAGGCGGAAGCGGTGATCCACACGGCCTTCGACCATGATTTTTCGAGGTTCGCCGAGAATTGCGAAAAGGACAGGCGCGTCATCGCGGCACTCGGCCAGGCACTCGCCGGTTCCGACCGGCCGCTGGTGATCACGTCGGGCACCGGAATGGGCGCCCCCGGCCATGGCCAGTTGGCGGTCGAGGACGTCTTCAACCCCAGCCATCCCAATCCGCGCGTCGCCTCGGAACTCGCCGGGAATGCCCTGCTGGAGGCGGGCATCAACGTGTCGGTGATGCGGCTGCCGCAGGTCCATAACACGGTCAAGCAGGGGCTGATCTCGCCGCTTATCGAAATCACGCGCCAGAAAGGCGTCTCGGCCTATGTCGGTGAAGGCCGCAATCGCTTTGCGGCGGGCCACCTCCTCGACGTGGCGCGCCTCTATCGCCTTGCCGTGGAAAAGCGGCAGCCCGGCGCGCGTTATCACGCGGTCGGCGAGGAAGGCGTCGAGGTGCGTGCGATCGCCGAGGCGCTTGGCCGGGGCCTGAACCTGCCGGTCGTTTCGATCGCACCGGAAAAGGCGGCGGAGCATTTCGGCTGGATGGCGATGTTCGCTCCCATGGACCTGCCGGCCTCCAGCACGCTGACCCAGGCGCGGCTCGGCTGGCGTCCGACGGGGCCGACGCTGATCGCCGATCTCGACGCCATGCGATACTGATGCGCGTAAGAGGCGGCCGTCGCAGACCGTGAAGTCACGCCGGCTATGTCAATTGCCGTGTTTGGGGCGTGACAGGCCTACAGCATGTCGCGGCGAATAGGATTCGCCCGACCTACTGTAAGCTTCTGATTTTATGCATGTCGTCGTCCCGGAACCGAGCACACTTCCGGGCGACATGCATTAGGCCGCTTCGAGCGCCATCACCTTCTCCGCTGCCTTCGCCAGAAACCCGGATCGCGTATAGCCATGGGCTTCGGCGAAGGCATCGATCCGCTGGAGAACGTCGTCCGGCAGGGTCACGTTGATACGCACCACCTTCCTGGCTCCGGTCCTTGCCGCGACCAGGATTGCAACGCCGTCGCGATTGTCGGCGTCTGTCATCACAGCCTCAAGACTGGAAGGCTCCGGAATGGCATCGCCATCCTCGACCAGCCCCTCGATGTGGAGGGCAAGGGCCTCTTCAGCCATGGACCGGGCGTCATCCAGATCCTTGCCGGCGGTAATCCCGCCTGGGAAATCAGGGAAAGACACGCCGAAGTCGTTGTCGGCATCCTTGTGGATCAGTCCGATATACTGCTTCATGTCAGTCACCTCAGTTTCAGTCCAGATTGCTTTTCGATGCCCCCGAAGGAGCGGCCCGGCTACAATCCTAAATTCCGACCAATTCCGACAAGTCGCTGTCCGGCTCTGTTATATCGATGTTGCACAAACGGTTGACCCTGGGTTAGCATCCTCTTGTTGACGCCGATCGGAGGAATTTAGGCGGTCAGCTGGAGCGGCATGCGTTCTTGGCGCAAGGAGGATGCTCCAACACTTTAACCGGCGCGTGATCCTTCCTGAAACCGGTCCCGGTTTTTAGGGACGTGCGCTTCAGTGGAGGAGGAACCCATGAACAGACGCGAATTCCTGATGACGTCCGTGGCCGCGGGCGCCATGATGCTGGTCGCACGCTCGGCTTTCGCCGCGGACAAACTGACCATTCTCGGCTCGGTGCCCAGTCTCGGCTTTCCGTTCTTCGTGCACATGCTGAACGAGATCAAGGCCGAAGCGCAGGCGCAAGGCGTCAACCTGACCGAGAGCGACGGCCAGAACTCGGCCACCAAGCAGACCGCCGACATCGAGGCGGCCCTGGTGCAGAAGGTCAACGCGATCGTCATCTCGCCGCTCGACGTCAACGCGCTGGCGCCAGCCATCGAGGAAGCGGTCAAGGCCGGCGTTCCCGTGGTGACGATCGACCGCCGCGTCGACGGGGTCCAGGGCATCCTTGCCCATGTCGGCGCCGACAACGTCAAGGGCGGCGAGGCGGAAGCCCAGGCCGTGGTTGCGGCATTCCCGAACGGCGCCAAGCTGTTCCACCTGCAGGGCCAGCCGGGCGCGGGTCCCGCGATCGACCGCAACAAGGGCGTGCACAATGTGCTCGATCCGCTGAAGGACAAGTACCAGATCATCTATGAGCAAACCGCCAACTTCGCCCGCGCCGAGGCACTGACGGTGACGGAAGCCGGCCTTGCCGCCAACGGCAAGCCGGACGCCATCATCTGCGCCAATGACGATATGGCGCTGGGCGCGCTCGAAGCGTGTGCCGCGCGCAACTTCAGCGACGTCAAGATCTACGGCTTCGATGCGCTGCCGGAAGCGCTGGTCGCCGTGCGCGACGGCAAGCTCGCCGGCACGGTCGAACAGTTCCCCGGCAAGCAGTCGCGCACCGCCGTACAGATCGCGGTCTCCTACGCCAAGGACAAGACCGAGCCGAAGGAGAAACTGGTGCTGCTGACCCCCATCGTCATCGGCAAGGACAATCTCGACAAGGCGGAAAGGCTGAACGAGACGAAGTAGGGCTCGCATGGAGAGGCTGGCGGGACAGCACCCCCCTCTGGCCTGCCGGCCATCTCCCCCTCAAGGGGGGAGATCGGATGTCCCGACGCCGGCGCTCTTCCTGCAATGCCGGTGATTGGCGAAAGCAGGGCAACAGCCAATCTCCCCCCTCGAGGGGGAGATGTCCGGCAGGACAAAGGGGGCGTTCAAGCGCAACCTGGCTAGTATAGGGATGGCAACAAGGAGAAGTCTTTGCCTTTAGTTGAAGCCGCATCCCCCGTCCTGCTTGCCGTCGAGGGCGTCACCAAGCATTTCGCCGGCGTCACCGCGCTGAGCGATGTCTCGCTCGACGTCCGCCCCGGCGAAATCCTCGGCCTGCTTGGCGAAAACGGCGCGGGAAAATCGACGCTGTTGAAAATCCTGTCCGGTGTCATGCCGCCTTCCGGCGGCCGCATCACCTTCGACGGCGCCGACTACCAGCCGGCGAGCCCGCAGGATGCCAAGCGGCACGGCATCGTCACCATCTACCAGGAGCTCAGCCTGATTCCGACGCTGACGGTGGCGGAGAATATTTTCATCGGCCGCGCGCCGACCGGCCCGCTCGGACTGGTGAGCTGGCGCAAGATGGAGCAGGATTCCCGCGCCATCATTGCCCGCGTCGGTCTCTCCATCGACCCGATGACGCCGGTGTCGGCGCTGTCTGTGGCCGAACAGCAGCTGGTCGAGATCGCCCGTGCATTGTCTTTGAAAAGCCGCCTGATCATCATGGACGAGCCGACCTCGGCGCTGACCGAGACAGAGGTGCAGCGCCTGCTGTCGATCATGGACCGGCTGCGCAAGGACCATGTCGCGATCATGTTCGTCACCCACCGGCTGGAAGAGGCATCCGCCATCTGCGACCGCATGACCGTGCTGCGCGACGGCAGGCTGGCGGGGCATCTCGACCGTCAGGGCGGGCCGATCAAGCTGCCCGCCATCATCGAGAAGATGGTCGGGCGCGCCGCCTCCGAGCTTTACGCGCGGCCGGCGCAACGCGCGGTGGCCGGCGATGTCGTGCTTTCCGTGCGCGGCTTGCGCACCGTGCGTGACCCCGAGGCGCCGCATGCCATCGTGCTCGACGGCGTCGACATGGACCTCAAGGCCGGCGAGATCCTCGGCGTCGCTGGCCTCGTCGGCTCCGGCCGCACCGAGCTGGCGCGCGCCATTTTCGGCGCCGACCGGATCGCTGCGGGAACGATCACGCTCGACGGCAGGGAAATCGCGCCTGCTTCGCCAGCCGACGCCATCGCGCTCGGCATCGGCCTGGTGCCGGAGGACCGCAAGCACCAGGCGATTTTTGCCGCGCTTGGTATCCTGCCGAATTTCTCGGTCGCCTCGCTTGGGCGTTTCAGCAACGGCTTCGGCTTCATGGCCGAGCGGCGCGAGCGCGACGCGCTGTTGGGGTTTAGGAAGATGCTGTCGATCCGCATGGCGTCGGCCGAACAGGCGATCGAAGGCCTGTCGGGCGGCAACCAGCAGAAGGTGATCCTGGCGCGCTGGCTGGCGCGCGATCCAAAAGTGCTGATCGTCGACGAGCCGACGCGCGGCGTCGATGTCGGCGCCAAGGCGGAAGTGCACCAGATCCTGGTGCAACTGGCGGCGCGCGGCATCGCGGTGATGATGATCTCGTCCGAGCTGCCCGAGGTGCTGGCGGTGTCGGACCGCATCGTCACCATGCGCAAGGGGCGCATCACCGGGCAGATGCCGGGCGTCGAGGCAAACGAGGAAAAGCTGATGGAATTGATGGCGCTCGACAGGCAGGATACGCCGGGACAGGACGCGCCGGCACAGGATGCGGAAGGGCAGACACGATGAGCATCGCCGAGGAACAGAACCAGCGCGGCGGCGTGACGATCGCCCGGCTTTTGATGAGCTTCGGGCCGCTGCTGTTCCTGGCGGCGCTGATCGTCGTCTTCACCGTGCTGAAGCCGAGCTTCATGGACCCGATCAACCTGTTCAACATCACCAGGCAGATCTCGATCACCGGGTTGATCGCGCTCGGCATGACCTTCGTCATCCTCACCGCCGGCATCGATCTGTCGGTCGGCTCGCTGCTGGCCTTCTGCGGCATGGTGGCGGCCGTGGTGGCCAAGGGCGGCACCGCCAACACGCTGTCGCTGTCGACGTCAGGCACGCAGGGTTTTGGCTGGTTCGCGGCGCTGCTGGCCGCCGTGATGGTGGGCGCCTTGGCCGGCGGCGTGCAGGGGTTCGCGAGCACAAGGCTGAAAGTGCCGCCCTTCGTCGTC
>NZ_JAPYKP010000178.1:0-10375 GCF_037179725.1 Mesorhizobium sp. Cs1321R2N1
TCTCGACGCAGCGGCGTCAGACGGGCATTCTTGTGGATGTTCATTCGGACCCTCCGATGTGTACTGAAGCCTGGTAACTCCAGTCTCCTCGGTTCGGTCCGAATGGACAACCTCCCGAAAGCTCACACCTAGGCCGCCCAGTCCACCTCGTTTCCGGCGATCGCCCTTGCGCGGGCATCCTTGATATCGGGGGCATGCTGCTCCGCCCATGATCTGATCTGGGTAAGCAGTCCCGCCAGGTTCAGGCCGAGCTCGGTCAGTTCATATTCGACGCGCGGCGGAATGACCGGATAGACCTCTCGCCGCACCAGGCCATCACGCTCCAGCACACGCAAGGTCTGGGTCAGCATCTTGGGCGTGATGCCTTCGAGCTTGCGGGCAAGCGCGCCATTGCGCTGCCGGCCGTTGCGCAGCGCACAGACCACCAGATAGACCCATTTGCTGGCCAGCATCTCCAAAACGGTATGCGACGGACATGTCCGCCGGAACGCGTCGTAGCCAAGGGGGGAGTCGCAATCACTATCCATGAGGTGCCTATATATCAAAAAGGTGCATACTGGACAATAGGCCCTTACTCTCCAAATGATAGTGGCGTTAATCAAGCAGGAGAGATTTCATGCGTGCCGAAACCCAGAATTCCGTTGGCGGGCCCGACGTTCTTGTCACCGCCGAATTGCCCGATCCCACACCGAAGGCCGGCGAGGTGCTGGTCCGCGTCAAGGCGGCCGGCATCAATCCGGTCGATGGCGCGGTGCGCGCGGGCAACTATCCGCTGCTCGGCGAGCCACCCTTCATCCTTGGCTGGGATATTTCGGGGACGGTCGAGGCACTGGGCGCCGGCGTTACCAGCTTCAAGGTCGGCGACGAAGTGTTCGGCATGCCGCGCTTCCCCAAGCAGGCGGCGGCCTATGCCGAACTGGCGGCCGTGCCGGCCGATGAGATCGCGCTGAAGCCGACGCGGGCGGACCACATCCAGGCCGGCGCATTGCCGCTGGCCGGTCTCACCGCCTGGCAAGGTCTTGTCCGCCATGGCGGACTGAAATCGGGCCAGCGCGTGCTGGTGCACGCCGGAGCTGGCGGCGTTGGCCATCTGGCCGTGCAGATCGCCAAGGCGCGTGGAGCTTACGTCGTCGCCACGGCCAGCCCGGGCAAGCTCGACTTCGTACACAAGCTCGGCGCCGATGAGGTGATCGACTACACCAAGGGTGATTTCACCAGCCAGATCAGCGACATCGACCTGGTGCTGGAGCCGGTGGGCGGCGACCATGCCGATCGCTCGCTGAAGGTGCTGAAGCCCGGCGGCGTGCTGGTATCATTGCTCAACGTCAACGACGCCACGCGCGCCGACGCCAGTTCGCGCGATATCAGGGTCGAGCGCATGTCGGTCGTGCCCGACCGAGAGGGCCTGATTGAGCTCGCCGGGTTGATCGACGCGCAAAAGCTTGCGGTCCACGTGGCCAGGACTTTTCCGCTCGATCAGGCTGGAGCCGCCCACGCCTTTCTCGCCACCAGGCCGATCGGCAAGGTAGCGCTGACGGTCTGAGCGGCGACACCGAAAGCAAAAGGGCGCGGCATGCCGCGCCCTTCGATCGTGGTGAGACCGGCCTAGTGCCGGTATTGCTGGATGCGCGTAGTGCGCAGCCCGGCAAGGCCGTATTCGTCGATCGACGCTTGCCAGGACAGGAATTCCTCCGTGGTCAGCTTGTAGCGCTGGCATGCCTCTTCAAGGCTCAAAAGTCCGCCGCGCACCGCTGCAACCACTTCCGCCTTGCGCCGGATAACCCAGCGACGCGTGTTCGTCGGCGGCAGATCGGCAATCGTAAGAGGGCTGCCGTCAGGCCCGATAACGTATTTGACTCTAGGTCTAACCAGATCGGTCATCGTACTCTCTACAAAAAACTCAAAGACCCAATCCCCGCCACGTTACCGCCACAGCTTTAAAAATTGCCTAAGCAGACCCTAATGACTAGGTAAGGATCATGAACGCCGCGTTAGTCTTTTAGCGGGCATTTGAAATATCCGGCTGGAAACCCTGTTTAGCCGGAAGGAATGTACCCACTCACAGCGTCCGCCACGCGCCGCGGGTTGTCCTGCAAGCTGGCGCCGCATGAAAGCTTGACCTATATTCTCGACATTGGCATTTGAGCTGCCGCAGAATGAAAGCACCATGAACAGTCTCGACCTTCCCAGACGTCCCGAAGAGACCCGCATTGTCGTCGCCATGTCGGGCGGCGTCGATTCATCCGTGGTCGCCGGCCTGTTGAAGCGCGAGGGCTATGATGTCGTCGGCGTCACCTTGCAGCTCTACGATCATGGCGCGGCAACGCATCGGGCCGGATCATGCTGCGCCGGCCAGGACATCGACGATGCCCGCCGCGTCTCCGAGACGCTGGGTATTCCGCACTATGTGCTCGATTATGAGGAGCGGTTCCGCAAGGCGGTCATCGACCCCTTCGCCGAAAGCTATGTCGCCGGCGAAACACCCATTCCTTGCGTTTCCTGCAACCAGACGGTCAAATTCGCCGATCTCCTGGCCACGGCCAAGGATCTCGGCGCCGACGCGCTGGCCACCGGCCACTACATCCGCTCCGGGGCCAATGGCGCCCACCGCGCCCTCTACCGGCCGGTCGACGCCGACCGCGACCAGAGCTATTTCCTGTTCGCCACCACGCAGGCGCAGATCGATTATCTGCGCTTTCCGCTCGGCGGCCTGTCGAAGCCGCAGGTTCGCGCCATCGCCGAGGAGATGGGGCTGACGGTCGCCGCCAAGCAGGACAGCCAGGACATCTGCTTCGTGCCGCAGGGCAAATATTCCGACATCATAGCCAAGCTGAAGCCGGCCGCCGCCAATCCGGGCGACATCGTCCATATCGACGGCCGCGTGCTCGGCCGCCACGAGGGCATTCTGCGCTACACGATCGGCCAGCGCCGGGGCATCGGCATCGCGTCCGGCGAGCCGCTCTATGTCGTCCATCTGGACGCCGAGCGCGCCCGTGTCGTGGTCGGCCCGCGCGAGGCACTGGAGACGCACAAGATCTATCTGCGCGACATGAACTGGCTGGGAGACGGCGCGCTCGCCGATGTGCCGGCCGGCGGCATCGAGCTGTTCGCCAAGGTGCGCTCGACCAGGCCGCCGCGGCCGGCCGTGCTGCGCCACGAGGCAGGCGTGACCTCGGTCGAGCTGGCCGATGGCGAATCGGGCATCGCGCCCGGACAGGCCTGCGTGCTCTATTCCGACGACGGCAACGAGGCCCGCGTCTTCGGCGGCGGCTTCATCGTGCGCTCAGAGCGCGGCGCCGAAGCCGAAGCGATGCTGAGCCGGCTCGCCGAAAAGCCGGCGCAAATTCCCGCCGAGTAGCTCTCCCCGCCCGTCGCACCAGGAGGGCGACACGGCCCTTCCTCAGGATGTGGATTTGGTGTGGGTGACGGTGCCCGCCGTCAGGATGCGCAGCACCCTGATCGCTTCCTCACCGCTGGTGCGTGGTTCGGCGCGGGTCCCGATGCACTGGATGAAATGTTCAAGTTCGCGAGTCAGCGGCATGCCTTGGGCAACCGCGACATAGGACGGCTCATTGGTGGTGAACGCCCACTGGCCGCTGTCCTGCCACACGGCGTGGCGGTAGACGGCGAGCTTGCGCTCCCATGGCTCGACATCGTCGAACACCGCCATCGCCTTGGTGCCGACCACGGTCAGCCGCCGCTCGCGATAGGGGTTGAGCCGCGACGTGAAAAGATGGCTGCGCAGGCCATTGGGAAAGCGCATATGCAGATGCGCGAAATCGCTGAGATTGTCGAGGAGTGCCGCCCCCTCGCCGCGCACCTCGATCGGCTCGGTGCCGGTGATGGCCAGGATCATCGACAGATCGTGCGGCGCGAGGTCCCATAGCGCATCGTTCTCGGTATGGAACTTGCCGAGCCCCAGCCGGTGCGAATGGATGTAGCGTACCTCGCCGAGTTCGCCCTTGTCGATCAGCTCTTTGAGCGTCTCGAAGGCGGGATGGAAGCGCAGGACATGACCGACCATGAACACGCGGCCATTGTCCTTGGCCGCCCGCACCGCGCGCTCGGCATCCGGCACCGTCAGCGCGATCGGCTTTTCCACCAGCACGTCCTTGCCGTTCTCGACGGCGCGCACGGCAAGATCGGCATGGAACTGCGGCGGCAAGGCCATGATGATGGCGTCGATGTCATCGTGGACGAACAGCTGGTCCGGCGCGATCGCCAGGCAGTCCTGTTCACTGGCGAAACCTTCGGCGCGGGCACGATTGGTGTCGGAAACCGCGTGCAACGCGCCGAGCGCCTTGAGGGTGCGGATGTGGTTGGAGCCCCAGTATCCGCAACCGAGGACTGCAATGCGCGGCTTCATCTGTTTCAAACTCTAAAAACTCGTGGCCGAGACATAGCGACGTGCCCCGTCGAACTCAACCCCGGCGGCTGCAAGCAGGTGTTCGCGCGGCAAAGCTTTTCTCCAGGGAGAATATGCGCCGATATCGAATGCATCGAAGCTTGACAGGCTCGCCCTCCCAACCTTATATCCGCGCGACCTTGGCGAACGCCTCGAAATGCCTTTCGATTTAAGGCGGATTTCGGGCCTGTCGCCGCCCTGGCGGGGTAGCTCAGTTGGTTAGAGCACGGGAATCATAATCCTGGGGTCGGGGGTTCAAGTCCCTCTCCCGCTACCATCGTTAACAACACCGAGGCTCCCAAAGCCTTGCGCCCCTACGAGGGCGTTCAATCTACCCCGGATGTTGACGCTAACCGCGCCGTGTCTATCGCGGCTTGGAAATACCGTGACGCTATCCACCAGTTCCCGGATCGCGTTCGCACCTTCGCTGTTGCCGTTGTCGATGCCGTCTTGAAGCTCTTCTCTCAGGCGACCCAATTTCGCCTCGTACTGAGCGAGCGCATGCGGGTGAAGCGCTATGACATTTGCCTCTTTCGGGACGATCTCCAATTCACGCTCGAATTGCTGGCGCGCGGCTCGAAGGACATGCACTCTGTCACCTACGTCGTCGGGGGTGAGAAGGCCCTCAGCAATGCCAACAACTATGCGGTCGATTTGGCGCTGTTTTTCCGCAATCTGGCGCGTCAACGTCGAACGCCGTCGTTCCGAAGTTGCAACCAGGCGCTTCCTCTCGGCCACATAGGCTTCGATGAAAAGGGTGACCTTACGCGGCTCCCTCAGTTCAGCCATTAAGGCACTGATCACCACCGCTTCAACTATATCGAGATAGCAGGTCTTTGGGTCGGGACACGTTCCGCTCTCGCGCGCGGCTGAACACCTGATGCGCGTCCTCCCTGACTTATCTTTCCCGCAGGTGGACATGCCAGCACCGCAGACCCCACAGCGCAGCACGCCAGATAGCACCCGCTTTGGGCGGCGGTGTGTCTCTGGTCTCTTTCTGGTGGCTGCGATCCGCAGTTCGTGAACGCGGTCAAAGGTCTCGTCAGATACAATCCGCAGGTGGGGTGCTGCTGCGGCTTGCCGCTCCTCTGGTGCGTTAATCCGCGATACGCGCTTGCCGGTCTCGGGGTTCTTGACCATTCGCACCTTGTTCCAGACCACCCGCCCCACATACAGTTCGTTGTTCAGGATGCCGTATCCGCGCTGCGGATTGCCGCCAATAGTGGAGGCGTTCCAAGAATTGCCGCGCGGCGGAACAATTCCGCTTCGGTTCAGACTATGAGCGATCCTCCGAGGCGAGTTGCCTGCACGGTATTCAGCGAAGACCCGGCGAATAATCTCAGCCTCGGCCTCCACGATCTCCAACTCACCCGGCTTCCCCGGAACTGGTCGGTATCCGTAGGCTCGTCCACCAGCACTTCGACCTTCGCGAACGACGCCCGCCATGCCTCGACGGACCTTCTTCGCCCCGTCCTCCCGTTGCATTTGACCGACCAACCCCCGGAGGCCGACCATCAGGCTATCGACCGGCCCATCATTGACCGCCCTGATTTGTACCCCGGCGAATTGGAGACGTTTATGTATGCCCGCCAAGTCCTCCAAATCGCGCGACAAGCGGTCGAGCGCTTCGACAATGATGATTTCAAACTGGCCCGCTTTGGCTTTCTCCATTAGGTCGGACAGGCCATCCCTTCCGAACATCGACCCTCCAGATCGGGCGCGGTCTGCGAAAGTCGCTACAACCGACAGTCCTTCGCGGGCTGCATATGCACTGCAATATTCGAACTGATCTTCTACGGACCGAGGATTTTGCATCTCTGTCGAAAATCGACTGTAGATGGCGGCGCGCATCATCAATCCTCTTCTAAACTCACAAGATGATCCTCCATGGCAGCTTTCTTCGCAAGGAAGATCACCAGGCGGTCCAATGGATGTTGTGAAATTGATTTCACATTGGGAAAAGCCACCACGGTAGACCCACGCCTGACTGACGGTCCGGGGTCAGGGCGCGCTGGGGTTCGCCGCTTATTGAGAACGAGGGGCACGCACTTGCTCCAAAATGGATATGTGCGTGCGGAGATGCTGGCACGCACTTGCAGCGTGCCTGTCCGCGTGCCCTCACGGTCCGATAGCTCCAGCCCTAGTAGGCCAAGTAGCATTTACTCAACAAGCATCTTCATCGTACTCACCGTCATATCGAAGTCAAATTCCAAAATACAACGTAAGATAGAATATTGCTTACCTGCTAAGCAAAAACCATATCGCAAATTATTGAGTTCAATAGCAAAATAACGCTTATTAACAGCTTTGAACTTATTTGAGATTGTTCGCTTGACGCAGACAACGAACTTGATGATGATCAAAAACACAGCTTTGGTTGCCGATTTGGCGGAGGGATAGTCTCATTCCCATCGAAGCGCACTGAGGAGTGCGCTGGCAAACCAACGCCCGCGCTGTAAAGATAGGATCGCGGGCCATGAGACTTCGGATTGCATCCCCCAAGAAAATTAGCTCACCACTGAGCCGTTATGAGCAAGACCTGCTGTCGCTCGAAGAGGCAGCGCGATACCTCAATGTTAGCAAGAGCACACTTTTCCGGTGGCGGTCTCAGATGATAGGGCCTCGGTCATTCTTGCTTGGTGGGCGTGTCCGCTTTCGTCTCTCGGAACTAGATGCCTTCGTCGCCCGAAGCGAAGCCTCCGGCACGTGAGGCTACAATGGAGCGGGCAAAGCAAATCGAAGATGCAGTGCTGAGCGCAGTCGCAAAGCTGCAAAGGCGCTCACAATGCGCGGTAGAGAACGGAGAGGAAGGGGCTATGCCGTGGCCGCCCGGAGATGCGATGAGGCTAAGGAGCTTGGCGCGAAAATATGGGGACGCGCTCGCATCACTTGAACGTGCCGCTGTTGGTGGGAAGCGTGAAAAAACGAAGCGGCGGAGCCAAACTATTTTTTGTTCCTTCGCGACAAGGATTGCAGCTTCTGTGCGAGTGCTTGCTCGACGTAAGGCTCAATGCGCTCCTTCGGAGGTGATCGATTTCGCAGAAAACTTGGACATGGGACACATCACGCACGAGGTCGTTACGGTCCAACCTCTCACTGCGCACAGCGACATGTGGAAGCCCAAGGTGTTGTCGGGACACCGACGCGCCGCCCAGCAGATCATTTTGACGGACATGCTGTTCGTCCGCAACGGTGACAATCCTGGCGACAGCACCGTAGCGGGGTCGGGGGGTGAGAAGGCCGCATTTGCAAAGATCGGCGATTTATTTGAGGAGGGCTACTCCCACTGGGTCAGCATAGACATCAAGCAATTTTTCCTGTCCTTGAGACCGGCTCACCTTCGGGGGTTCCCGTTAGCCAAATGGGTAATTGAGAACCTGATTTTCCTTCCGAAGGAAGCCACGATCATTTTCAACGATAAGGCGCACCATCTTTCCTTGACGGAAAGGGAAGTGATGAAAATCGGAGAAAATGAATTTGAGAAAATGTGTTCGAGCTATCCTCTCGGATATCTCAAGTCGATGCTCAAAAAGGTCCGGCAGGGCCTACCTATGGGCGACCGTTCCAGCCCTCAAATAGCGCGCTCGTTTCTCGGACAGGAACTTCAGCAAGTGCTGGAGCAAGGGGACGCGGTATGGTTCAGCCATATGGATGACATACTGCTTGGAGCGCGCACCCGGAGGGGATTGGAACGGGCATTGAAGGCCCTGGTTGCAAGGTTAGGAAATCACCCTGCCGGACCCCTTGAGCTTCATCCGCATCGCCTCTCTACCGCAAGGGGAGGGTTTGAGTATCTCGGATATAAAGTCAGTCGGCGCAAGGATGGCAGCACCTATGTCCGCCCCGCTCTCAAACGATATGATCGGTTCCGACAAAGGCTGCTTTCCCTCTGGCAGGAGAAAGACGGTGCGTTTGAGTATGCTGCGTTTCATGCAATCGGAATGGGATACGCACGCAGATGGTTCAAATCCCACTCGGCATGGACGAAAGCTCCAAAAGACCCCAGCTCCTCGCACGATAACGGGCCAAGTTGGGAATACCTCATAGCCACCGTCTCTGAATGCCTGAACTACTATATGTACTGCGAATGGAGGAACGGCTTTATGTGGATTGGGAGGTACATCGACTTCGAGGCGGCCGAGGACTTCGAGCTAAAGACCTCCGCGATGCTCGCCTTCTGAATTTGCGTTTGTCGAACTATCAAAGGTCGCCGTTGATCGCAGCAGCATTTGATTTTCTCATCGCGGGGTCTTCCGCAGTGGAAAAGTAGACGAGGCTCTGGCGCACTGTGCCCGCATATCGATGGAGCGTCACCGACGCCTCGTCATCGCCCCAATAGCTCTGTATCTGGTCAAACTGTGCACCACTGCCATTCTGGACAACAGATCGGTGGACCGTTGGGGCACCGAATTTTGCACTTAGCGCTTGTTCGACGTTGGTGTAGTCGTCGGAATTGAATTGAAGCAGGATACGAACGACGCGCCCAGTTTTGCCGATGACTAGGTTCATTGCGGCTGGAGCCTGCGCGATGGTCACCCCCCCGTTGCAAACCTGCACACCACCAGCGCCTGCTCCACAATCAGCTCCGAGCTTCCGCTTAATAAATTCAGGGGTTGCGACTTCCCCAAGGACCACACCTTTGAAGTCGAACCGGCTATCTTCCCCGGCGTGAGCGACGGAAACGGTCACTACCGTTGCGAGGGCGAATGCAAACATGACCTGTTTCATCGTGAAAATCTCCCCATGTACGACTGCCGAAACGCCACTAGTAGCCGACCTGCGGATTTCCGCAAATAGGTTGCAAGTCTCAGAAAAATCAAGGGTTCCTGTCCCTAAAAGCGAATGCCGTCCCCGCTCTACACCTGATGTGTGGAGAAGCGAATGGAAGACCTGCGACGGCGTTTCGGTCGATTGGTGATGACACACCGCAAGCGCGCGGGCTACACCCAAGAGCAACTGGCAGAGCGAGCCGGGGTTAGTATCGACACGATCTCCAAGATCGAGATCGGGGCGACGGGCGCTCGCTTCCCCATGATCGAGAAGATCGCAGCGGCCCTTGAGGTTGACCCCGCTGAGCTATTCAGCCCTGAAATCCCCTCTGGGGCATTGCGGCGCGGCCCGCTGCTAGAGCTAATGACACGTTTGGCTGCTCTCTCCGAAAATGATCTTCAATGGCTCAAAGGCGTCATCGAGGCGGCTCTGAAGAAGGGACCCCGTTGACCATTCGGATACCAAAAGGCCACACGACCGCATTCGCGGGTAGCGGCATTTCGCTTTGCCGCTTCTGATCAGAACCGTCGACCATTGAAATGGCAACCACCACTTCGAACAGGTCGGACCTTCCGTCGTCGAGCGAAGACACGTCGCCGCAAAAATCGAAGCGTGGTCGAAGCATCACATAAACAATTCCGGCTCGGCCTTCCTGGTTGATAGTCACGAGGTATTGCCCCTCGTATTCTCCGCCACCCTGATACACGACCGAAACGTCGCCTATTGCCGGTGCCGCTTCGGGCACACCACCATCCACTATGTACCAGTCAGCGGTCTGGCGCGCGTTATTGGCAACCCCCGTCCAGTCATCCTGCTCGTTTGCAGCGTGTCCGGGAGGGCATTCCTTCGCATTTGGGCACTTGCAAGCAGGGTGGACAGGGCGGCATTCGCGGTCCCCCAACTGCTCATCCGATGAGCGGCGAGGAAACGGGAAGCCCATCCAAAAATCCGGCAGCATCTAGCCGAGATAACGGCTCTCATTGTGCCACCTCAGCGCTTCTACATCCGGTTTCGCATTTTGGGTCGTGGGCAAGGTGATAGATGAACCATGCAGTTCGTAGTAGTGCCGCCCGTGATCGTGTCCCAGGGAGTGGTGTAGCTGACGGTTTGGTCGCCGCGCTCTCCGGCAAGGGGCCGGGATGATCAGCGTGCCACAGCTGGCAGGCTGATGAGGGGATCATCGCTCATTTGGCTGATGGT
>NZ_JAPYKP010000179.1:0-10257 GCF_037179725.1 Mesorhizobium sp. Cs1321R2N1
CGGATCGACGCCGTGGCCGAGCAGGCTGCCGAGGATCGCCGCGCCGCCGACACCGCCGATGGCTCCGCCCAGGATTTTGGGAAGCTGACCCATCGCCGCCGTCTTGATCGCCGCCCCGACCGCCTGACCACCGATAATGCCTGTAATGATCTGAATGATGATCGGAAGAAGCGTGTTCATGTCCATATGATTAGTCCCTCCATAGCTGCCAGCCTCCCGGGCCGACACGATCATGAGAGACGCCGAATTCGATGAAAGTCAAATGCACAAACGCTGAAATAAAAGGGGCGGCCCCAAAACCGCCCCTGCTTGCCCGAAAAGCTGTGACTATCGTTATTCTGCGGCGATGGCATGCTTGGGTTGAACGGCGATAGAATAGTCGTTCATGAGATTCTTGGCGATCTCGCCGACTTCGAATCGGTAGGGGCCGATCTCAGAAACCGGGGTTACTTCCGCTGCCGTTCCGGTCAGGAAGCACTGCTCGAACCCTTCCAGTTCTTCCGGCAGGATGGCGCGTTCGATGATCTCCAGGCCGCGATCCCTGGCCAGGCCAATGACGGTGCGACGGGTGATGCCGTCGAGGAAGCAGTCGGGCTTGGGCGTGTGGATCTTGCCGTCCTTGACGAAGAAGATGTTGGCGCCGGTCGCTTCCGCGACCTGGCCTCGCCAGTCGAGCATCATGGCGTCGGCGTAGCCCTTGGCCTCCGCGGCATGCTTGGACATGGTGCAGATCATGTAGAGGCCGGCGGCCTTCGACCGCGACGGCGCCGTGCGCGGGTCGGGCCGGCGCCATTCCGCCACATCGAGACGGATGCCCTTCAGCTTCTGCGCCGGGTCGAAATAGCTCGGCCACTGCCAGATGGCGATAGCGACATTGATGCGGTTGTTCTGCGCCGAAACGCCCATCTGCTCGCTGCCGCGCCAGGCGATCGGCCTGACGTAGGCGTCCTGGAAGCCCTGCTTCTTCAGGAGCGTGGTCGAGGCGTCGTTGAGCTCGGCCACCGAATAGGGAATCTTGAAGCCGAGCAGGCGTGCCGATTCATGCAGGCGCTCGGTATGCTCGTTGAGCTTGAAGATCTCGCCGCCATAGGCACGCTCGCCCTCGAAGACCGCGCTGGCGTAATGCAGACCGTGGGTCAGAACGTGGATCTTGGCGTCTCCCCACGGAACGAACTCGCCATTCATCCAGATGAAGCCGTCCAGTTGATCGAAGGGAACGGATGCCATGGTAACCTCCCGCGGACCTCGGTCCGCATATCTCAGTATCGTTGCGTGTTCTTTTTTTGGCCGCGCTATTGCGATTGGCGACGCCGGCCGGTGTCTCGAAGCGTAGGCGGATAATCGCGCTCTGGCAAACTCAGGAAGTTCCGGAAAAACCGGCCTGCCTTGCCTTTTCGTTCGCAATCCGCCCAAAAGCTTGTCAAAAATTACCATTGCAGGGAAATTACGTCAATAGTACTGACATAATCTCCCGTTCCGATGGAGAAATGATGACGGATAAAAACCCACCTGCCGGAAAACCGATCAGGACCGCGATCACCAGCGAGGACGGCATCGACTTCGCCATCATCGAACTCTTCTTCTTCGCCTATCGGGACTTCACTTCCGATCCCGACCAGATCCTGGCCGATTACGGCTTCGGCCGCGCCCACCACCGCGTTCTGCATTTCGTCAACCGCCGGCCGGGCCTGACCGTCGCCGAACTGCTCGATGTGCTGAAGATAACCAAGCAGAGCCTGGCGCGTGTGCTCAAACAATTGATCGACACCGATCACGTCGTGCAGTTGCAGGGCCCGCGCGACCGCCGCCAGCGTGAACTCTATCCGACGGCCAAGGGCCGTGCGCTGGCGCTGGCGCTGGCGCGGCCACAGTCGCGCCGCATCCGTGCTGCATTGGAAGATTGCGGTGCCGCCGAACGGACCTTGGTGGAACGCTTCCTCGAAGCGATGGTCAATCCGGAACTGAGAGCTCAGATCGACGTTGGGTCCGCAAAAATGTCAGGGAAAAGCCATGGAGAGCACTGAGAGGATCGATCAGGCGGCCGCACCGGACGACGATGCGCCGCATCTGCTCGTGGTCGACGACGACACCCGTATCCGCAATCTTCTCAAGCAATATCTGACCGAAAACGGTTTTCGCGTCACCGTCGCCGGCAATGCCGACGAGGCCCGCCGCAAGCTCGCCGGCCTCGACTTCGACCTGCTTGTGCTCGATGTCATGATGCCGGGGGAAAGCGGCGTCGATCTCACCAAGGCGCTGCGCGCCGAGAAGAACGTGCCGATCCTGATGCTGACCGCCTTGTCGGAGACCGACAGCCGCATCTCGGGCCTGGAGGCCGGCGCCGACGACTACCTGCCAAAACCCTTTGATCCGCGCGAGCTGATCCTGCGCATCAACAACATCCTGCGCCGGGGCGGCCCAGCGGCGACGCCCAAGGTCGAACAGCTGGTGTTCGGTCCCTACACCTTCCAGATCGCCAGGCGCGAACTGAAGCGCGGCGGCGAGGCGCTGAAGCTGACCGACCGCGAACAGGAGATCCTGGCGATCTTCGCCGCGCGCGCCGGCGAAACCATCCCTCGCCACGAGCTGGTCGGTGACGATTCGGAAGTCGGCGAGCGCACCATCGACGTCCAGATCAACCGGCTGCGCCGCAAGATCGAGCGCGATCCGTCCAACCCGGTCTGGCTGCAGACCGTGCGCGGTATTGGGTATCGGCTCAGCCTGGAATAGAATACCGGCCGCGGCCCAAGAGCATGATCCCGAAAAGTGGGAACCGGTTTTCGGAAAAGATTATGCTCCAACAAAGAGTTAGATCAGGATGACGATTCAGCCAAACGTCATGCTGATCTAATACCGCCGACGGATGAAAAGAGCCAATGGCGACCACGGAACTGGAACAGCCGGACAATGACGGCTTGAGCGCACGCGCCACGCGGACGCTCAAGGCGGTGCCGCGCATCTGGAACCGGTTCTGGCGCCTCGTTTCGCTTTACATGCCCAAGCGCCTCTATGCGCGCTCGCTGATCATCGTCATCGCGCCGATGATCCTTTTGCAGTCGGTCGTCGCCTTCGATTTCATGGAACGTCACTGGGCAACCGTGACGCAACGCCTGTCGCAGGCCACCGTGCGCGACATCGCCGCCATCATCGACCTGATCGAAACCTACCCGCACGACGGCGACTACGCCAACATCATCCGCATCGCGCAGGACCGCATGCAGCTGAAGGTCGACCTCCTGCCGCCCGATCCGCTGCCGCCGCCCGGTCCAAAACCGTTCTTCTCGATCCTCGACGATGTTCTCTCCGCCGAAATCACCCGCCAGATCAACCGGCCCTTCTGGATCGACACGGTCGGCAATTCCAACATCGTCGAGGTGCGCGTCCAGCTTGAGAACAAGGTGCTGCGCGTCTTCGTGCGCCGCAGCCAGGCCTATGCCTCCAACACCCACATTTTCCTGATCTGGATGGTCGGCACCTCGCTGGTGCTCCTGATGATCGCGATCCCCTTCCTGCGCAACCAGATCCGGCCGATCCTGGCGCTTGCCGAGGCGGCCGAAAGCTTCGGCAAGGGCCGGCCGATGCCGCGCGACTTCCGCCCGCGCGGGGCCGAAGAGGTGCGCCGCGCCGGCTTTGCCTTCATCCAGATGCGCGAGCGCATCGAGCGTCAGATCGAGCAGCGCACGGCCATGCTGACCGGTGTCAGCCATGATCTCAGGACCATCCTCACCCGCTTCAAGCTGCAGCTGGCGCTGGCCGGCGGCAAGGCCGAGACCAAGGCGGCGCTGGACCAGGACATCGAAGACATGCAGTCGATGCTGGAAGGCTATCTCGCCTTTGCCAAGGGCGAGGCGTCGGAGGATCCGGGACGTTTCGATCTCGAATCCTATTTCCAGAAGCTCGGCGAAGAAGCGCACTTGCGCAAATGCAGACTGTCGACGACGCTTTCCGGCGATCCGACCGTGCATGTGCGGCCGAACGCCTTCGCGCGGCTGCTGTCCAATGTCATCGGCAATGCCTTCCGCTATGCCCGCACCGTGGAGGTCGCCGCCAACCATGGCCGCGGCTCGCTTCTGGTCACCATCGACGATGATGGGCCAGGCATTCCGGCCGACAGGCGCGAAGACGTGTTCAAGCCCTTCGTGCGGCTCGACGCGGCCCGCAACCTCGACGCCAGCGGCACCGGGCTCGGCCTGTCGATCGCCCGTGACATCGCCCGCAGCCATGGCGGCGACATCACGCTCGACGACAGTCCGATGGGCGGCCTGCGCGTCGTGATCAAGGTTCCGGCCTGATTTCTATTTGACCATCCGGGCATGATCTTGCCTGAAAACCGGTTTCGACTTTTCGGGGTCACCGTCTGCTTCATCCGCCCGTCATGAAACCATGGTCAAGAGTGGCCATGAAGCGCGCGACCGCACTTGATTCGTCCTTGCCGCCTCACTTCGACCTCGGGCCCGTCAGGGTGCGCTGGAGCGAAGCGAGGGCGGCCGCATGGTCGCCGTTCCGGCATCGTTTCAAGGCAACCGCCGACCTCCGGAGCAAAGGACCGCCATGCGCATATTGATGGTCACCGACGCCTGGCGCCCGCAAGTCAACGGCGTCGTCCACACGCTGGAGCGGCTCACCGAGACCCTGAAATCCTTCGACGTCGCGGTCGAATTCCTGACCCCGAACATCTTTCGCACCCTGCCCTTGCCGACCTACCCCGACATCCGCCTGGCGCTGACCACGCCCGGCCATGTCGCGCGCCTGATCGACAGCTACAAGGCCGACCACATCCACATCGTCACCGAGGGGCCGCTGGGCATCATGGCGCGGCGCTATTGCCGCAATGCCCGCCGGCCGTTCACCACCAGCTATCACACCCGCTTTCCCGAATATCTCAGCGCCCGCCTGCCGGTGCCCGAGAGCTGGACCTATCGCTGGCTGCGCGATTTCCACAATTCGGGCCAGGGCACGCTTGTCGCCACCCAGTCGCTCGCCGACGATCTCACGGCGCGCGGCTTCAGCAAGCTCAGGCCCTGGACGCGCGGCGTCGACACCGAGCATTTCCGGCCCGACAAGCGCAAGGACCTCGGCTTCCCCGGCCCGGTTTTCCTGTGCGTCGGCCGCGTCGCCATCGAAAAGAACCTCTCCGCCTTCCTCGATCTCGACCTGCCGGGCAGCAAGGTGATCGTCGGCGAAGGTCCGGAGCTTGCCAAGCTCAAGGCCAAATATCCCCAGGCGCATTTTCTCGGCCATCGTCCCAATGACGAACTGGCCGAAGTCTACGCCTCGGCCGATGTCTTCGTCTTCCCCAGCCGCACCGACACGTTCGGCAACGTCATCATCGAGGCACTGGCCAGCGGCACGCCGGTCGCCGCCTATCCGGTGACCGGGCCTATCGACATCGTTGGCGACGGCTTTGGCGGCGCGGTTTCGAACGACCTGCACGAGGCGGCGCTTGCCGCGCTCAACATCAGCCGCGACCAGGCCCGCGAGCGCGCCATGCGCTACAGCTGGAAGGCCAGTGCGGAAATGTTTCTCGACGCGGTCGAGGAAGCGCTCGGCGTGAAGCGCGCGATCGCGGCCTGATAGGGTCGACACAGCCGAGCCGCCGCCGGCGAGCTTTAGCTAGGTGCGGAGCCTCAACAGGTTGTCCTTGGTTAGCCCGAGGCGGCTGATAGGTGGTCTTGATTAAGCTGCCGTGTGGCCGGTGCCAATTGTAGCCATAAAGCCATCGTGGCGGTTCTGCGGTGCGTTCATGAGAAGTGTTGTAGGCTCGAGCATAAGCCCATTCGCGCAGAGTCGGAGGTTTGCTCCTGATTCCGGCGGATGCGGCGTCGCCTTCCTTCCTGAACCTTGTGCTGATGCATTTTGGACTGGCGTGGCCGATCGACGTCCTGCATCTTGTGCAACGGTCGGAACCATTCTCGGCCCGTTTCGGCCTCCAGCTATCGCGTCAATTCGATCGGCCGCGACGCCGTGATGCCGTCTGCCGGGGCTTCCTGCCCGCTATTTCAGAATAGCCGCCCGCCGTCCGGCACCTTGCGTTCGATGGCGCCCAACACGACGGCGCCCTCTTCATCGGGGAAACCGAGCGTCAGCACTTCCGACATGAACGGGCCGATCTGGCGCGGCGGGAAATTGACCACCGCGAACACCTGCCGGCCGATCAAAGTCTCGGGCGTATAATATTTGGTGATCTGCGCCGACGACTTCTTGATGCCGATCTCGGCGCCGAAATCGATCTTCAGCTTGAAGGCCGGCTTGCGCGCCTCCGGAAACGGTTCAGCCTCGACGATCGTGCCGGCGCGGATGTCGACACGATCGAAGTCGGCAAAACTGATCTCGGGCTTGCGCTCGTTGCTGGAACTCATGTCGAACGCTTCTTGCTCAGGCGTTGCCGAAGGTCTCGAACAGCACGCCGGCCAGCGCGTCCTTGGCCGAGGTTCCCGACCAGACGACGAACTGGAAAGCCTGGAAGTAACACTCGCAGGCTTCCAGCGCCGAGGACAAAAGCACTTCGACCTGCTGGCTCGAGGGTTCGACCCCGCCGGCCAGGAGCAGCGACTGGCGGAACATGATCGCGCCTTCCTGCTCCCAGAGGTCGAAATGGCCGAACAGCATCTGTTCGTTGATCAGCGACAACAGCCGCATCACTTCCAGCGTGCGGGTTTCCGGCACCTTGATGTCGAAGGCGCAGGCCAGGTGCAGCGCCTCGAAATCCTCCATCCACGAGAAGGAGACGTGATAATCGGTCCAGCTGCCGGCAACCGAGATCGAGATTTCGTCGTCGCCGGCCCGTTCGAAGGACCAGTCATTGTTGTGGGCCACCTGCTCGATCACATCCACCGGATGGATTTCGCGGGAAAATTCGAATTCGAGAAGTTCCATGGAATGCTTCCTGTGTTCAGGGGGAGCGCCACACGCTCCGCGGGGCACACACGACGAACAATCTTGTCTAGAACTCGGACGGCCGGGACTTCTCAACGCAAAGACCCCAGACCGGACCCCACCGCCCGGCGCATGACCCCTGCTCCGAATCATGCAACAAATTCAGTCTATTGATCGGGAGTCGCGTGAACAGCCCAATTTTTCGCACTGCGTCATTCGCATGTGGAAAGGTGCCTGTCACAAAGAGTCACGCAATGCCGGTAAGCGATTCACGGCAAAGCGATTTTCAGGCTGGTGCTTTGTGGAAAAGTTTAACGAATTATTTTTTCGGCTTGGGCTTCGCCGGAGCCGCAGGTGTAGCCTGACCGGTCAGTTCGGCGATCCTGGCCTCGAGCGTCTCGATGCGTTCGGCGAGCCTGCCGTTCTCTTCTCTCGCCTTGGCCGCCATCTCGCGCGCGGCCTCGAACTCCTCGCGCTGCACGACATCCATAGAGTTGAGAATGCGCTCAGCCTGGCCCTTGAAGGCCGTCTCCACCTCGCGCCGGACACCTTGAGCGGCACCGGCTGCATCGGTCATCAGCTTGGCGAATTCATCGAGAATGCGGTTCGGTCCGGTCGACATGGCAGATCCTCGCTTGCATGATTTGAATTAGTGACGTGGCGCGAGGAATGCAAGAACGTTGGGGTTGGTGCGGCATCACGTCGGCCCGTCCCGCCAACCTACTGGCAAACTGTGTCAATAACTATTATTATTCTGGAATGGATTTACAGGAGGACCACTATGGCCATTAGTGCGGATTTGGGCACCCGTCTCGAAGATCTCGTCAACCAGCTTGTCAGCTCAGGTCGCTATAACTCGAAAAGCGAAGTGCTACGCGAAGGCGTGCGCCTTGTTGAGGAGCGCGAGAAGCGTCTTGCTGCTCTTGATGCTGCCCTCGCCAACGGCCTTTCGCAGGCTAACGCGGGCCGGGTTAAATCGGCTGATGAAGTGTTTGACCGCTTGGAGGCCAAATATAAGGCTATGGCAGACAAAGAGTGAGACGGCTGATCTTAACCGATCAGGCTGAGGCAGACCTTGAAGCCATTGGCGACCATATCGCGCAGGACAACCCATTTCGGGCCATAACATTCGTCCAGGAATTGCGCCGTGATTGCAGGGAATTGCGCAAAATGCCGGAGCGATATCCGCTCGTTGAACAGCATCGATCTTCTGGCATTCGGCGGCGTGTCCATGGCAACTATCTGATTTTCTATCGTGTTGGCGTAGAAACCGTGCAGATATTGCACATCCTGCACGGCGCAATGGATCCAGGAACGATCACATTCCCTGACAATTGACGGCACGATGCCGTACCTGCACAGGCTTTCGCGCAGCTCCTTCTGTACGGGATGGTGCCAAGTCGCCTATTGTGGCGCTTTCATCGCGACTTGCATCAAGCAAAAGTCGTCTTCAACCCGGAATAACCAATGGCAACGCCCCCGCGCAGACCGACAAATCCGATGGAAGCCGCCGAAGCTGTCTTCAAGCCGGTGAAGAAGCCGGCTCCGGCCCCGCCTCGCGAACTCTCCACCGCCCCGAATGTCCGCGAGCTTGTCTCGATCAGGATCGACCGGGCCGTGCTCGAGCATTTCCAGGAAGATGGCCCAGGCTGGCAGGACAGGATCAACGACGCCTTGCGTGAAGTGGTGGCCGGCAAGCCCAGGGGTTGAGGGCATCCATCCGCGCGACGGACCTTGAAGCGATCCCGTTCACGAGCCATGGACGGCCGTGCCCTTGCCTTGACCCTGCCAAAACCCTGCCGCATGGTCCGCGCCGATCGCAACCGAGAGCTCCCCGTTGAACGAGTATTTCCTGCTGCCGCTGGCTTCACTGCCTTTCCCGAACATCAACCCGATCCTCATCCAGATCGGGCCGCTGGCGGTGCACTGGTACGGCATCGGTTACATCGTCGGCATCCTGTTTGCCTGGTGGTATGCCAAGCGGCTCGCCGCAAATCCGAAACTCTGGCCCGACGGCGTCCTGCCGATGAAGCCGGAGGAGCTCGACGATTTCATCGTCTGGGCGGCCATCGGCGTGGTTCTGGGCGGCCGCACCGGCTATGTCCTGTTCTATGACCTGGCGCGCTATATCGCCCATCCGCTCGATATCTTCGCCGTCTGGCAAGGCGGCATGTCCTTCCATGGCGGCCTGCTCGGCGTCATCCTGGCCATGACGCTGTTTTCCTTTAAGCGCGGCATCCGCACCTGGTCGCTGTTCGATGTCGTGGCAGCCGGCGTTCCGGTCGGCCTCGGCCTCGTGCGCGTCGCCAACTTCATCAACTCCGAGCTCTGGGGACGGCCGACCGACGTGCCCTGGGCGATCGAATTCCCCAATGGCGGACCGTTCACCCGCCATCCGAGCCAGCTCTATGAGGCCTTGCTCGAAGGGCTGGTGCTGTTTGTGGTGCTGCGCATCCTCACCCACTCGCGCCTCAAGCTGAAGACGCCGCGCTTTGTCGGCGGCGCTTTCATCTGCGGCTACGGCCTGTCACGAATTTTCGTCGAGTTCTTCCGCGAGCCCGACCAGCAGCTCGGCTATCTCCTCGGCACAAACTGGCTGACCATGGGCATGATCCTGTCGACGCCGATGGTGCTGGCCGGCATCTGGGCGATGGCGACAGCCAAGCCGGTGAAGCAAGCGCGGCCGCAGGCGACATGACGCGACTGAAATCCCGTATCGTCGACCTGATCGAGGCGGTGGGTCCGATGCCCGTCAACGAATACATGGCGCTGTGCCTGTTCGATCCGCGCGACGGCTACTACACCACACGCGAACCGTTCGGCGCGGCCGGCGACTTCATCACCGCGCCGGAAATCAGCCAGATGTTCGGCGAACTCGTCGCCGTCTGGCTCTATCAGGCTTGGACAGCGATCGGCCGGCCGATGCCGGCGACCGTCGCCGAGATCGGCCCTGGCCGCGGCACGCTGATGAAGGACATGCTGCGCACCTTGTCGCGGCTCGACCCCGCCTTGGCCAATGGCGCCGCCTTCGCCATGATCGAGACCAGCCCGCGCCTGACGGAAATCCAGAAACAGACGCTCGGCGCGACACCGTTGGCTGTTTCCTGGCACGAAACCATCGACACGCTGCCGCGGCAGCCGCTGCTGATCGTCGGCAACGAACTGTTCGATGCCGTGCCCATCCGCCAGTTCGTCCGCGCCGGCGCCGAGTGGCGCGAGCGCATGGTCGGCCTGGACGACGCGGACAATCTTTGCTTCTTCGCGGGCGTCGGCTCGGTCGACCCGACGCTGCTGCCCAGGGATGCAGCCGACGCGCCGCAAGGCGCGATCGTCGAAATCGCGCCCGCCCGCGCCGCCCTGATGGCGGCCATCGCCGAGCGC
>NZ_JAPYKP010000180.1:0-10204 GCF_037179725.1 Mesorhizobium sp. Cs1321R2N1
GCGATGAACTTCAGCCGCTCATCCATGACGTTACACTCCTTCCAAGGCACCTTGCTCTCCTTGCAAAGGGCCGAAAGTGTAACCCATCTATCCGGAATGAACTGTCACCCATCTCTCGGGAAGGGCAGATGACATGCCAGCTTTTGGTTTGCCCGTGAATCCGTACGCGCAACGACCGCTCAGACGCCTGATGACAAATGCACCTCCAAAACGGCGGCTTTCTTGGCAATCAGTCCTTCCAGATCCGCGTCGGATCGTTTGGTGCCGGTACGTTCGCGCAGCAACGAGATCACCGCGCTCATCGTAAGCTGGACGGTGCGATCGCTCAGGATAGCGTCCACCGCGCCGGCGACATCCGGAGTCTCCGTCGGTGCTCGCATAATCGGTTCCTTTCTGTTCAAGTCGGCCTCGGCGCCGTCGGCCGGTCCCCGCACGCCCCGGTCGAAGATGACCGCCAGGCCGTTCTTCACGGCGAGGGCGGCGACCATGTCGTCGAGGTGGCGATCGGAGAGCGCTGGCTCCGAAGGATCGGGTTTCAGGGTCCTGCGGATCACTCGGGCGGCCTGGTCCGTCGACACAAAGCCAAAGTGCCGTTTTCTGGCCTCGACATATTGTTCTACGATCATGCTCAGACGCCGGGCTGCGATATCCCTGGGTTCCTGCATCTGGACCTCCTTCGGCTGCCGTAAGCGCAAGGTCGGCATTACCGACAGGAAATAGGGCGGCTGGTCGAGTCAGACAGGGGACGGATCAATCATTCCATGCATCTTCCAAAGAATCAGGAACGATCCCGGCCCTGATGCATTTTGGCTCTATGACCAGCTCATTGAGGGACGCCGGGACATGAAGATTGCGCATGTCGCACCACTTTACGAATCGGTGCCACCAAGGCTCTACGGGGGTACCGAGCGTATCATCTCATATCTTACCGAAGCTCTCGTCGATCTCGGCCACGAGGTGACATTGTTCGCCAGCGGCGACACAAAGACCTCCGCCAAACTGGTGCCATGCCGCGAAAGGGCGCTTCGTCTCGATCCCCGCCCGCTGAAGTCCGAGATCGCCGCGCATCTGTCGATGCTCGACGAGGTGAGGAACCGGGCCGAAGAGTTTGACGTCATTCATTTCCATCTCAGCCATTTCCTGCATTTTCCGTTTTTCCGCGATATGCCGCAACGCACGGTGACGACCCCGCATGGCAGGCTGGATTACGCGGACCTCGCGCAAGCCTATGACCGGTTTCCTCGGTTTCCCATGATTTCCATATCCCGCAGCCAGCGGGCGCGGTTCGCATCCGCGAATTGGCTGGCGACAATCCATCATGGGCTGCCGCTCGAGCTTTACGAGCCCGATTTCGAGGCAGGCTCCGATGGGACCTATCTTGCATTTCTCGGCAGAATGTCGCGTGACAAGCGGCCGGACCGGGCGATCGAGATCGCCCGCCGCACCGGCCTGAAACTGAAGCTCGCCGCCAAGGTCGGCGATGGCGACCGCGCCTATTTCGAGGAAGTCGTGCAGCCGCTGATCGATGGCGACCAGGTCGAGTATGTCGGCGAGATCGGCGAGGATCAGAAGAGCAGGTTTCTGGGCAATGCGGCCGCTTTGCTGTTTCCCATCGATTGGCCAGAACCCTTCGGGCTTGCGGTGATCGAGGCCATGGCCTGCGGAACCCCGGTCATGGCCTGGAGTTGCGGGGCCATGCCCGAGATCATCGATCATGGGGTCACCGGCTTTGTCGTCGAAACCATCGAAGATGCCGTCGCCTCGATGCCGGCTCTCCTGCAACTCGACAGGCGACGAATAAGAACGGCCTTCGAAAGGCGGTTTTCCGCCGTCAGAATGGCCAGGGATTATGTCGCGGCCTATTCGCTGCTGAGCGACCGCCACGAGCAGAGCAGAGCCTCGTAAACCTTCACCCGTCCAGAAATCAGCACGGGACAATCTTCTTGACCATTACCCAACTCGACGAGCGCAAGCTCGACCCTGCAATAGCACTGGCTTCCCTGGACGAAACCGCTCCCAGGGAACCGCATCGGCTTTACGCCCTCAAGCATAGCGATTGCTTTGCCGTCGCCGATGCCTATGGCGACATACGCGGCGCTGGCGACGGCTTCTTCCGTGACGACACGCGCATGCTCTCCGAATTTCGCCTGACCGTTGGCGGGCGGTCGCTGTCGTTGCTTGGCGCATCGCTTAGTCAGGACAACGTCCTGTTCACCAGCAACCTGACCAATCTGCCGATCGAGAGCGCCGCGGGCCGCCAGATTCCGCAGGGCGCGATCCATATCGAGCGGGTCAGGCTTCTGTGGGAGGAAAGGCTGTATGAACGCATCACGCTCTCCAACTATAGCCGGGAGCATTCGACGGTCCTGGTGTCGCTGCGCTTTGGCGTCGATTTTCGCGACATGTTCGAAGTCCGGGGTTCGACCCGTTCCAAGCGCGGCACCGCGCACACGGCTGAGATCGACCAGAGTTCGGTCGTGCTTCGCTACGAAGGTCTGGACGAAGTGGAGCGGACATCGGCGATCTCGTTTTCACAGCCGCCCGATCAACTGACCTCCGAGCGGGCGGATTTCTTCATTGCCGTCACCAAGCGCAGCCGCCAGACGCTTTACGTGGAGGTGGGGAGCAAGACAGACGCCCGCCCGCAAAGTGACCGGTTCCGGGCCGCCGCCGCCCGCGCCCGTTTCGGCATGCGCGCCAAGCGCCGGCATGGGGCGACGCTCCACAGTTCGGGCCGCGTCTTCAATGACTGGATGGAGCGGGCCCGCGCCGATGTGGCGTTGCTGACGACGGAACTGGCGACGGGGCCTTACCCCTATGCCGGCATTCCGTGGTTCTCCACCGCCTTCGGCCGGGACGGCGTGATTTCCGCTCTGCAGATGCTTTGGCTAAATCCCGGCCTCGCCCGTGGCGTTCTTGCGTTTCTCGCCCAGCACCAGGCGACCGAGACCTCACCCTTCAGCGATTCCGAGCCCGGCAAGATCATGCACGAGACCCGCAAGGGCGAGATGGTGGCGCTGAGTGAGTTGCCGTTCGGCCGCTATTATGGCGGCGTCGACACGACGCCGCTCTACATCCATCTCGCCTGCGCCTATGCGGACCGCACGGGAGACACGGAATTCATCGATAGCCTGTGGCCATCTCTGTGCGCCGCCGCCGAGTGGATCGAGACCGCGAGCCGTTCGACCGGGTTCCTTACCTACCAGCGCGCCGCGGAATCCGGTCTTGCCAACCAGGGATGGAAGGACAGTTTCGATTCCGTCTTCCATGCCGATGGCCGCATTCCGAAAGGACCGATCGCGCTGGTCGAGGTCCAGGGTTACGTCTTTGCGGCGTTCCAGGGATTAGCAAAGCTTGCACGGCTGCGCGGCGAAGAGGAGCGGTCGGAAAATTGGGAACTGCGCGCCGACGCGATTCGCCAACATGTCGAACGCCATTTCTGGATCGAAGACCTTGGCTATTATGCGCTGGCGATCGATGGCGATGGCCAACCCTGCAAGGTGCGCACGTCCAATGCAGGCCACCTGCTCTATGTCGGCCTTCCCAATCCGGATCGCGCACGCATTGTCGCCGACCAACTGCTATCGGCTTCGTTCCATTCCGGCTGGGGGCTGAGAACGCTGGCGGACGACGCTATCTTCTTCAACCCGATGTCCTATCACAACGGCTCCATCTGGCCGCACGACACCGCGATCTGCGCCGCCGGACTGGCGCGCTACGGCATCCGCGACAACGTGGTGCGGTTGATGAGTGGGACCTTCGAATCCGCGGTTCACTTCAACATGCGGCTGCCCGAACTGTTTTGCGGGTTCACGCGCGCGGCCGGCGAAGCGCCGATTGCCTATCCGGTGGCTTGCCTGCCGCAGGCCTGGTCCGCAGGCTCCGCCTTCATGCTCATGCAGGCCTGCCTCGGCCTTCAGATTGACGGTCGGACGAACGAAATTCACGTGACCCAGCCGCGCTTGCCGATCGGTATCGACAATCTCGTCATTCGCCATCTCTCGGTCGGACATGTGGCGGTGGATCTGACGTTCCAGCGCGTGGGAGATCGTGTCGGCGCCTTCCTTGCGGATGCGCACGAGGGACTGGTGCCTCTGGTGGTCAGGAGTTGAAAAATCGGAACCATCATGAGTGCGGAACGTTGGGTCACCACGTCATGGATGCCGGAGATCCTGTCGGTGGATTTGCCGCGTCCCATTGAAAGGTAGTCAATTCGAAATGCCCGACAACAGTTGGTATCTGGTCGTCCCTTCGGCTACAATGTGGCTCTTCATTCTCGCAATTGTCGGTATCTTATGCGTCGCGCTTGTGGTGGTAATATCGCGAGGAAATCGGGCCAGAAGCGCGAAGCTCGCCAGGTCTGAAGCAGAACCCATTCGCGGTCCGTTGCCGGAATTCGAGAAGAACGGGCAATCCGCGACCGCCGCGCTCGTCCAGTGGTCGCCGGAAACGTTGCGTCACATTTTGGCGAAGGAACTTCCCGATGCGCAGGTGATCGTGGTTTCAAACCGCGAACCCTACATCCACAACCGCAGCGGCGACGAAATCCAACTGGTCGTGCCCGCCAGCGGGCTGGTCTCCGCGCTGGAGCCGATTACGCGCGCCTGCGCCGGCACATGGATCGCCTATGGTGGCGGTTCGGCCGATCCGCTTGTCGTCGACGAAAATGACCGCGTTGAGGTGCCGCCTGAAAATCCTTCCTATACGTTGCGCCGCGTCTGGCTGAGCGAGGAAGAACTGCAAGGCTATTACCTGGGCTTTGCCAATGAAGGGCTCTGGCCGCTGTGCCACATAGCCTTCACCCGGCCGATATTCCGCGCCTCCGACTGGGAGGCCTATGAGGCGGTCAACCGTAAATTCGCCGATACCGTCGTCGCGGAGGCACGTAACGAGCGGCCCATCGTGCTGGTCCAGGACTACCATTTCGCGCTGTTGCCGCGGATGATCCGGGAGCGCCTGCCGGAAGCGATCATCATCACCTTCTGGCACATTCCGTGGCCGAATTCAGAGGTGTTCAGCATCTGCCCATGGCGCGAGAAGATTCTCGAAGGATTGCTGGGCAGTTCAATCGTCGGCTTTCACACCCAGTTCCATTGCAACAACTTCATCGATAGCGTCGACCGCTTCCTGGAGAGCAGGATCGAGCGTGAGGATTCCGCCATCTCCTATGGCGGTCAGATCAGCCTAGTTCACGCCTATCCGATTTCAATCGAATGGGAGCCGCCGCGTCTGAGCAAACTGCCTGCCGTTGCAGAATGTCGCCGGCTTATCCGCGATAAATTCGGCTTTGCCGAAAACGTCAGGCTGTGCGTGGGCGTCGAACGCCTCGACTATACCAAGGGCATCCTGGACCGCCTCAACGCACTCGATGAGTTGCTCACACTGCATCCGGAATGGATCGGCAAGGTGGCGTTCCTGCAGGTCGCAGCGCCAAGCCGCGGCACCTTGCCTGCCTATCAACAATTGTACGAGGAATGTCTGCGCCATGCCGAGGATATCAACCAGCGCCATGGTCGTGAAGGCTATACCCCGGTGGTGCTGGTGACCGAACATCACTCGCAAACACAGGTCTACGAGATTTACCGGGCCGCCGACGTCTGCATGGTCACCAGCCTTCACGACGGCATGAACCTGGTTGCAAAGGAGTTTGTCGCGGCGCGCGAGGACGAACAGGGCGTGCTGCTGCTCAGCATGTTTGCCGGCGCGTCGAAGGAGCTGCTGGAGGCGTTGATCGTCAATCCCTATGACGCGGCGATGATGGGCGACGCCCTGCTGCAAGCCTTGACCATGTCACCGGAAGAGCAAAGTCAGCGCATGCGACGCATGCGCGAGGTCGTACGCGAAAACAATGTCTATCGATGGGCTGGCAGCATGCTGTTCGATGCGGCGCGCCTGCGCAAACGCGATGCGGTCGATCGCGCCGTCAACGGCGCCCCCGGTTCTCCTGGTCCCGGTTCTTCTGGCAATGTGATATCGCTGCTCGACCGCAAGCGCGTGGCAGCGCTGTGATGTCGACATTGTCAAACTTGACCGAACCCAACGTCCCGCAGGATGCGTGGTGCCTTTTCCTCGATATCGATGGCACGCTTCTCGAACATGCCGCGCATCCAGATGCGGTGGTTGTCGGCGATGAGTTGCGGACGCTGTTGGCGGCGCTCGAGTTGCAATTGGACGGAGCTCTGGCGTTCATCACGGGACGGTCGATCGCCGCGGTCGATCATCTTTTCCGGCCCCTCAGATTGCGCGCCGCCGGGCTTTACGGCCTTGAACACAGGCTCACGCGTGATGGTCCGGTCGAGGCGGCGGGAGAGCCGGCCGACATTGCGGCGCTTGCCGAGGAAATCGAAGCGGAGCTGGGCAGTGCGGACGTCTATATCGAGCGCAAGGGTCCGATCCTGGCAATCCACACACGCGCGGCACCGCAATTGTTGCAGCGCGCGACGCAACTGGTCGAGCAGGCGCTGGACAGGTTGCCCGTAGGGTATCGGGTGCTGGCTGGCAATGCCGGCGTTGAATTGATGCCGTTGGAGGCGGCGAAGGGAGCGGCAATCAGGCGCTTTTTGGATCTGCCGGCTTTCGAGGGGAGGCGGCCGGTGTTTCTGGGCGACGACACATCCGACGAGAATGGTTTTGAGGCCGTGAATGAGATGGACGGCATTTCGATCCGCATCAAACCGAGCGGACCGACGGCGGCGCGCCATGTGCTTGCCGGCGTTGGCGAGGCCTTGGCTTGGCTGGGTGCGGTGAGCCAGCGCAACTTGGATGGATCGACCGGTCTGGTCCATCCCTTGAACCGAAGGAGTCGGTGATGACCCAATTTACCAGTCTC
Organism: Mesorhizobium sp. Cs1321R2N1; assembly: GCF_037179725.1. Classification (NCBI taxonomy): domain Bacteria; kingdom Pseudomonadati; phylum Pseudomonadota; class Alphaproteobacteria; order Hyphomicrobiales; family Phyllobacteriaceae; genus Mesorhizobium; species Mesorhizobium sp. Cs1321R2N1. Next base: position 6,830 of record NZ_JAPYKP010000180.1, read on the forward strand.
ATCCTGGAGATCATGCCTGCTTGGCTACGCCGGCGGTCGCTCCCGAACGAGCACGAGAGCGAGCCGGGTTTCGATCCGTCGCGCCCGCAGGACGCGGACGAGGTCTGGCGCCAGTTTGTCCAAAAGGATCTCTTTGGCGACAACACGCAGGATTACGTCGAGACCGAGGATAAAAAGACCAACCGTCACTGAGGGCGGTCAGCCTTCCCCGAAAACCAGCGAAACATTGCCACCCGCGTGGCGCTCGAGGCGGCCGGCGAGGTCGAGTTCCAGCAGCACCATGAAGACCTGGGCCGGGTGCAGGCCGGTGTGGCGGATGATTTCGTCGACGGGCACCGGTGTCGGCCCCAGCGCCTCGATCACCTTGGCGCGGTCGCTCTCGCCTGGTGGCGGTGTTGCCGAAAAATCGGGCGGGTCTTCAAACGGCGGCACCTCAGGCGCTCGCATGCCGGTCAGCGGAAGGATCGCCCTGGAGATGTCCGAAGCTTCGGTGACCAGCGTGGCGCCGTCCTTGAGCAGGCCGTTGGTACCGGCTGCGCGCGGATCGAGTGGGGAGCCGGGGACCGCAAAGACCAGTCGGCCCATCTCGCCGGCAAGCCTGGCGCTGATCAGCGAGCCTGAGCGCTGCGCTGCCTCGACCACCACCAGTCCAAGGGCAGCACCAGCAACAAGACGGTTACGGCGCGGGAAATCCTGGGCACGCGGCTGCCAGCCGAACGGCATTTCCGAGATGATGGCGCCGCGCTCGGCAATGTCATCGCACAGGCCGGTATTTTCGGGCGGGTAGGGCAGGTCGAGGCCGCCGGCGAGCACTCCGACCGTACCGGTCAAGAGACTGCCCTGATGCGCCGCTGTATCGATGCCGCGCGCCAGGCCGGAAATGATGCCGTAGCCCTCTCTTGCGAGATCGGCTGCCAGCATGCGCGCCATCTTGATGCCGGCAAGCGACGCGTTGCGGGCACCGACAATCGCAACCCCCGGCAATCGGAACACCGCGGCGTTACCCTTGACCGCCAGCAGCGGCGGCGGATTGTCCATGCTGCGCAGCAGCGGCGGATAGTCTGCCTCGCCGATGCCGACAAAGCGTGCACCGATCCGCCTCGCGGCCTCCATCTCGGCCTCGGTTTCGGCAACGGAAGGGATGCGCACGATCCGGTTGGCGCCACCGGAAATCATCAGTTCCGGCAGCATTTCCAACGCGACCTCGGCCGAACCGAAGCGGTTGATCAGGTCGCGAAAAGAGGCCGGGCCGACATTCTGGGTGCGGATCAGCCGCAGCCAGCTCAGTCGCTGGCGATCGGTGAGACGCGGCCCGGCGGCCGGTTCGCTCACCCCTTGGCTCCGATCTTGCCTTCGGTGCCGGCAATCAGCCGCGAAATGTTTTCCCGGTGTTTGATGAAGACAATGATGCTCATCACCACGAACAGCACTGCAATCCACGGTGTGCTCATGAAATACAAGGCGATCGGGACGACGACGGCCGCAGCCAGCGCTGCCAGCGAGGAGAAGCGGAACAGAAAAGCCATCACCAGCCAGACAATGGCGAAGATCAACGCCACCTGCCAGGCAAGGCCGACCAGCACACCGAGATAGGTCGCGACGCCCTTGCCCCCTTTAAACCTCAGCCATGCCGGAAACAGGTGGCCCAGAAAGGCGCCAAAGCCAGCCCAGACCGCCGTCTCAGGCGCGAAATGGCCTGCTATCAGCACGGCGGCCGTGCCTTTCAGCGCATCGAGCAGCAAGGTCGCGGCGGCGAGGCCCTTGTTGCCGGTGCGCAGCACATTGGTGGCGCCGATGTTGCCGGAGCCGATCTTGCGTACGTCACCAAGGCCGGCCGCGCGGGTGAGCAGCAGGCCAAACGGAATTGAGCCCAGCAGATAACCGAACACCAACGCCAGGATCAGGCCGTAAGTCATTGTTTCCCCCGCATTGTCCACAACCATGCTCGATGTGGCATGGTTGCCGCCGGCTCAGGCAGAAAATACTGTGCGGCCCGCCACCAGCGTTTGCAAGACCTTGCCTTGCAGTCGTGCGCCTTCGAAGCAGGTGTTTTTCGAGCGCGAGCGGATGCCGCTTTCGCTGACGATCCAGGGTTCATCGAGATCGACGAGCGCGAGATCGGCTACCGCGCCCGGCTTCAGTGTGCCGCCGGGCAATCCAAACAGCCTCGCCGGCGCGGTGGACAAGGTTTCGATCAGCCTGAGCAAAGGCACGTCCCCGTTGTGGTAGAGCCGCAAGGCCGCCCCAAGCAGGGTTTCGAGGCCGATGGCGCCGGCAGCGGCGTCAGCGAAGGGCAGCCGCTTGGTGTCGACATCCTGCGGATCATGCGAAGAGACGATGGCATCGATTGTTCCGTCCTTCACCGCCTCGATCACAGCCAGCCGGTCTTCCTCGGCGCGCAGCGGCGGCGTCAGGCGGAAGAAGGTGCGGTACTCGCCGACGTCGTTTTCATTGAGCGACAGATTGTGGATCGATACGCCCGATGTCACGGCCGCGCCGTCAGCTTTCGCCCGCGCCACGGCGCTTGCCGCCATTGCCGTCGAGATCTTTGCCGCATGGTACGAACCGCGCGTTAGCCGCGCCAGCGCAAGATCACGCTCGAGCGGGATGGATTCGGCTTCACGCGGAATGCCGGAAAGGCCAAGCCAACTGGCGTACAGGCCTTCATTCATGACGCCCGAGGACCCAAGGTCGGCATCCTGCGTTTCATGGACGATGGTGGCGCCGAAATCGCGCGCGTAGGTCAGCGCGCGGCGCATCACCAGCGCGCTCGATATGGTATGCCGCCCATCGGTGAAGGCAACCGCACCCGCCTCGCGCAGCAGGCCGAACTCCGTCATCTCGCGCCCGTGGAGGCCCTTGGTGATGGCGGCGGCCGGAAAGATGTTGACGACGGCCGTATCCCTGGCGGTGCGCAGCACGAATTCGACCAGCGCCACATTGTCGATCACCGGGTCGGTATCGGGCATCATGACGATCGACGTCACCCCGCCCGCGGCCGCGGCGACACTCGCCGAAGCGATGGTTTCGCGATGCTCGCCGCCCGGCTCTCCGATGAAGACGCGGCCATCGATCAAACCTGGCATGATCGCTTTGCCCGCGCAGTCGATTGCCGTAGCGCCGCCGGGGACGCCCTGGTTCAGCGCCGCCTTGCCAGCGGCAACGATTTTCTTGCCATCGATTATGACCGAGCCGACTTCGTCGATGCCGCGCGAAGGGTCGACGATGCGGGCACGTTCAAAGACCGTGATGCTCATCAGGCAACCTCACGATTGCGTTGAATCAGTTTAAGAGCTGATTGGGCGTTGGTCCCGCGCCACCGTAACGACCGCCTGTGGTGCTCGCCCTTCGAGGGCCCGCATGAGACCTGCGGCG
>NZ_JAPYKP010000181.1:0-9832 GCF_037179725.1 Mesorhizobium sp. Cs1321R2N1
CATCAAGAAGCTCGGCCGCTTCAGCCAGGTCGGGCACCGCATCACCGGTGATCCGCAAAAGGGCAAATCGCGCGGCGCCGGCTGGGAGTTCGTCCATGTCTGCATCGACGACGCCTCTCGCATCGCCGTCTCGCCGAGCGCGGCCAGTGGCTGCGCCAGGTCGCCGATCTGCCAGTATTGCTCCTTCGGCCAAGGCCAGGTCAAATGGATCGCGGCGACATCGACATCGCTCCCGCCAAAGTCGATGGTGGCGGTCGCCATCGCGCCGCGCGGCTCGCAACGCGGCGCGGTGTCGGCGACAAACGGCCGGCGCGACAGCAGCGCCACGCCGAACATGCGGTTCGGGTAAGGGCAGAGGATCCGGTAGGGATAGGCGCTGGCGATGTAGCCAAGCTCGGTCGTCCACATCGCCGACACCTCGTCGAGCGTGATCACGTCCGGATTGGTGCGGCCGATCAGTGAGAGCACTTTCTTCGGCGTTGGATTGTTGAAGCGAAGGTTCATCTGCAGCAGGCTGTAGACGATCTGGTCGGCGGGCTTGGCAACCGCCGGCTGCGGCCACAGCCTTGGCAATGCGCTTGCCGTCGTGGCCAGGCAGGCGACGGCGAAGAGCAGTGCCGCGGCCGCCTGCAGCCGGTAGGAACTCGCAAGCAGTGGCAGCGCCAAAAGCGCCATCAGCACGCTGAGGTGAATGCGAAAATGCGAAAAGGAATCGAAAGCGGGATGCAACGCGCCGAAAAACCCGGCCAACAAAGCGGCCGACAATGCCGTCATCGCCAGGAATGCCAGCCCAGCCATCATGTTCAAGCGCGCGCCTGTCATCATTGGGTCGTGTCTGCCGAATGCCGCCTGACGATCCGTTCGATTGCTTATCGGCCAAATTGCGGCCGAGCAAGACGACGAATTGCCTCGCCGAGCCTTCAAGCGACCGCCTACTGGAATGCTGTCTCCGAAAAGCTCCGGAGCTTGCGCGAATGCAGCCGCTCCATCGGCATCTCGGCCAGCTTTTCCATCGCCCTGATGCCGATGGTCAGGTGTTGCGCCACCTGACGCTTGTAGAACTCTGTCGCCATACCAGGCAATTTCAACTCGCCATGCAGCGGCTTGTCGGAAACGCACAGCAGCGTGCCGTAGGGGACGCGGAAGCGGAAGCCATTGGCGGCGATCGTTGCCGATTCCATATCGAGGGCGATAGCGCGCGACTGCGACAGGCGCTGCACCGGTCCGCGCTGGTCGCGCAGTTCCCAATTGCGGTTGTCGATGGTGGCGACGGTGCCCGTGCGCATGATGCGCTTCAGATCATAGCCCGACAGGCCGGTGACCTCGGCTACTGCTTCCTGCAGCGCAACCTGGATCTCGGCCAACGGCGGGATCGGCACCCACACCGGCAGATCGTCGTCCAGCACGTGGTCTTCGCGCACATAGGCATGCGCGAGCACATAATCGCCCAGCGCCTGGGTGTTGCGCAGCCCGGCGCAGTGACCAAGCATCACCCAGGCATGTGGCCGAAGCACCGCGATATGGTCGGTAATGGTCTTGGCGTTGGAAGGACCCACGCCGATATTGACCATGGTGATGCCACCATGGTTCGGCTTCTTCAGATGGTAGGCCGGCATCTGCGGCAGGCGCTGTGGCGCTACGCCTTCACTGGGAGCGCTCTGCCCGGACCGGGTGATAACGTTGCCAGGTTCGACAAATTCCGTGTAGCCTTCACCACCGTTTTCCATCAGGTCGCGGGCGCGGGCGACGAACTCGTCGATATAGAACTGATAGTTGGTGAACAGCACGAAATTCTGGAAATGCTGCGGGCTGGTTGCAGTGTAGTGCGTCATGCGGTGCAGTGAATAGTCGATGCGCTGCGCCGTGAACGGCGCCAGCGGCCGGGGCTCGCCGAAGGCGACCTCGAACGTACCGTTGGCGATCTGATCGTCGGTGCCGTCGAGATCCGGCACGTCGAACAGGTCGCGGATCGGCCGCTTGATACGTTCGGCATCGGCGCCGTCGACATAGGTGCCTTCCAGGAAAGCGAAATGCAGCGGGATCGGCGTGGTCGATTCCGAGACGGTCACCGACACGCCGTGATTGCGCATGATCAGCCGAAGCTGCTCGATGAGGTAGGTCTCGAACAGGTCCGGCTGGGTAACCGTGGTGGCGAAATGACCGGGCGTCGGCATGTGGCCATAGGCCTGGCGAGAGTCGACCTGGGTGAACGAACTCGTGGTGACGCCAATCTCGGGGTAGAAGGCCCGGTAGCGCTTGCTGCTGTCGCCGCCGGCGGCAAGGGCCGCGAAGGAATCGCGCAGGAACTTGGTGTTGCGGTCGTAGAGCACCTGCAGCGCGGCAACGGCCTTTTCGGCGTTGTCGAAGCTCTGCCGGCCAAAAGGCTCGGGCATGACGACAGATTCGATGGCTTGGGGATAGATTCGTTTTTCCATGGCCCAATATAGAGACTTGGGCGGCCGGTTGGGAGGGGTGTCGCCGCCGAAGGCACCCAAAGCGCCCTTTTTTCTTCAACCCCGCTGCAGGCTGACCAGCAGAACGAACCCGACGCCAGACTTTCTGAGCGCCGGCGCCTCGATCGTCGAGCCGGCATCGGCGCGCATCATCGGCACCGCCATGACCGGGGCGGCCAGAACGATCAGGATAAGCGCCGCCCGCGGCAGGAGCCGGAGGGTCTTGAGAGTGTTGGCGGCGATGCGGTTCATGATGTCTGTGCTTTTCTTTTCGAGGTCCGGGCTATTTGGTTTCAGTGGCGAAGGTTGGTCTGGCAGGCGAGATGGCAGAGCCTGGTGGCTTCGTCCCAGGAGCGGGGGGAACGGCCCGCTTCGGCGACGAGAATGGCGAAGAACATTCCAAACAGGCTCATCAGCAGGCAGACGATGGTGAAGCGACGAGCAAGCATTGGGTCCGTGTCTCCTTCAACACGCATGAGAATGCCCTGACGCCGCTGAACCGGCTCTGATGCCGGCGTTCATCTGCGGTTCAAATTGATTGACGCGACGTTGGCTGGCTCGCCGCCGGCCCCGGACGGCGATCGGGTGCGACGGTCAGCGCATCGGTAAAACGAAAACGGGGCCCGCCGGGGCCCCGTTTTGAGATCACTGGGAAATGGTCGATTAGAGCTTGTGCCAGGTCTGGCTCTTGCAGATCAGTCCGCCGAGCACGCAGCCGCTCATCTTGAGCGAGGCGCCCGATAATGTCGCCTTGCCCGAATAGGTCTTGTCGTTTGCCGGGTCGGTGATGTTGCCGGTATATTTGTTGTCGCCGGCCGCCTTGAGCGAGCCGATGGTCTTGCCGGCATATTTGCCGGACTTGAGCGTGATGGAAAATGAACCGCCGCCTGAAATGGCCGCCGTGTCGCCTTCCTGCGTTTTCCAGTTGCCCTCGATCGGATCGGCCCACGCCGCGCCGCTCAGGATCAACGTGGCCGCCAGGGCCAGGCTCACTTTTCGAAACATGTCTTCCTCCCTTTGGATAGCCGGCCGGATGCTCCGCCTCGCCGGTCTGCCGCTTACGCAAACGTAAGCTAATCCAGCTTCCGTCAAAACAAAAGCGGTGCCGCTACGGAAGACCTTGGCATTTTGAAAGCGCCTGAATTCGCTCTGTCGGCGCGGAAATGAAAACGATCGGCTCGTCGCGTTTGTTTCCCGTGGTTAGCGGAGTGTTGATTGCGGCCGTGAAAATTTTCGTCAAATTTGGCGAAAACCAGCCGAATTGCTGGCTCCGTATCCTTAACGAATTTCTGTGTTTACCTCTTGTTTTAGCTTTGTTTTCCTCAAATTAAGCACGCCATTTAACGACGGATTCAAGCCTGCGCGGCATTCTCGAAAGCATCGAAAGAGCGGCCCGGACAACACAACGGAGGCAGCTCTCGGGAGCCAGACAGGGGACTAAAATGGCACGTTTTGAAATGCTTGAAGCAGGCTTCGGCGCCATGGGGGCAACTGCCCAGGCCGACATTCTTTTCGAACTGGGCATGATGTATGCGACCGGCCGCGATTGCGAGACCGACGTCGTTGCCGCCCACAAATGGTTCAACATCGCCGCCATCAAGGGTTCGGCCCGCGCCGCCGAGCTGCGCTCGGAACTCTCGGCGGCCATGTCGAAGGTCGAGATCGCCAAGGCGCTGCGCGAAGCCCGCGAATGGATGACCATGCACTGAGTTCCGCCAGACGGGAACGCTCCGGCCAAGACCGCTGAAAGACGGTCGGGCCAACAGGGATAGGCTGCGCAGACAGCCAGGCCACAGGCCAACAACAAAGAGAATGCGGCAGGCCGACAGGTCCAAGCCGCCCGACGAACCATGATCCCGAAAGTGGAATCGGGGCTTCGGCAAGATCATGGCCACAGGAAGACAGGGAAGGTGGGTTGGGTTCACAGCGCGGGGGCGCCGGGGAAACGGCCTGACAGGCAAAAAAGCCACGACCAGCCGGAACAAGGCTGGCGTGGCTTTTTTGCTTGGATGAGGCCAGGCAGGCCCAATCGAGTGGCGCCAATGCGCCTAGACAGGTCCGATGAAGGATGAAATTGTCCCGCCTCTCTGGAAGAAGCGCGGCCGGGGCGGCCGCGCGTGAGTGGAGGAGTTCTATTGTCATGAAAAAAATGAGTATTTTGAGCGCGGCCATTTTCGGCCTGATGATGAGCGCGCCGATCGCATTCGCCGACGACATCACCGTCTCGGTGGTCGGCCCGATGACCGGACAACTCGCGACCATCGGCGACCAGTTCAAGCAGGGCGCACAGGCCGCCGCCGATGCCATCAACGCCGCGGGCGGCGTCAACGGCTCGATGATCAAGCTCGACATCGAGGACGACCAGTGCGATCCAAAACAGGCCGTGTCGGTCGCCAACCGCATCGTTGCCAACGGCGTCAAGTTCATCGACGGTCATGCCTGCTCGGGGTCGAGCATCCCGGCCTCGGCGGTCTACGCTGAAGCCGGTGCGCTGATGATGAGCCCGGCGTCCTCGAACCCGGTGCTGACCGATGCCGCGGCCAAGGCCGGCTGGCCGACGATCATGCGTCTCTATACGCGTGACGACGCGCAGGGCGCCTTCATCGGCCCTTGGATCGCCAAGAAGTATGCCGGCAAGAAAGTCGTCATCCTGCACGACAAGAGCGCCTACGGTCAGGGCGTGGCTGACGCCGTCAGGGCGACCATGAATACTGGTGGCCTCAAGGAAGTCTACTATGACGCCATCAACCCCGGCGAGAAGGACTATTCGGCGCTTGTCACCAAGCTGAAGGATCTCAAGGCCGATGTCGTTTATTTCGGCGGCTACCATCCTGAGGCCGGGCTGATCCTGCGTCAGTCGGCGGAGCAAAACCTGAAGTTCCAGCTGATCATGCCGGATTCGATTGCCTCGCCGGAGTTCTGGCAGGTTGCCGGCCCGGCCGGCGAGGGCACCATGTTCGTGTTCCCGTCGGATCCGCAGGCAAAGCCGGAAGCCAAGGCGGCCGTCGAGAAGATCAAGGCGGGCGGCTTCGTGCCGGAAGGCTTCACGCTATTCTCCTACGCCGTGGTCCAGGCTTTCGCCGAAGGCATCAAGCGTGCCGGCGGCGACGATCCGGCCAAGGTTGCCGAAGCGTTGAAGAACGGCACGCCGATCAGCACCGTTGTCGGCGACGTCACCTTCGACGAGAAGGGCGACCTCAAGAATGCCAGCTACGACATCAACCAGTGGCACGACGGCAAGTACGCGCCGATCGCGCAGTAATCGCTCTGATAGCCCAGGAAATGGCCGGGTTCGTCCCGGCCATTTCTGTTTGCGCCCCGGCTATCAGCTGGTGGCTGAGTTCGACGCGCTCTGTTCCTCGACGAACCGCACCAGCACCGTCCCGTCAGTGACCTGCGCCCCTTCCCCGGCGATCTCGGCGATCACGCCATCATGCGGGGCGGCGATGGTGTGCTCCATCTTCATCGCTTCGAGGATCAGCAGAATTTGCCCCTTGATCACAGCGTCGCCTTTCGCCACGCGCACAAGCTTGACGAGCCCTGGCATCGGCGCGCGCAGGCTGCCGGAGGCGGCAGCTGCTTCATCGCTCCTGGCCAGGGGATCCGGCACGGTGAAAGCATATCCGGCAGCGCCTTCGAACACCGTGATGTGGGCGGGCCAGCGGACGAGGCGGGGAACGGCGCGAAAATCATGCGAATTGGTGCTGTCGTAAGGCGCATCGAGCGCCACCTGAAAGCGTCCGTCCGGCCGCATTGAAACCTTTGCCTGAATTTGCTCGTCGCCGAACTTCAGCCGCATGCGCCGCGCCACGCCGTGGAAATGCGCATAGCCGGCAAGCGACGACCACGGGTCGTCCGACGACGGCAATGCTCCGGCACCCGAGGCCGCCAGGACGGCGGCCGAGATGATTTCGCCGGTCGGCGGCGCGACCGCCGTCAGCGCTTCCTGGTGTCGGCCGATCAGGCCGGTATCGACGTCGCCGGCTGCAAAATCCGGATCGGCCGCAAGAGCGGCAAGAAAAGCGGTGTTGACGGTGGAGCCGGCAATCTCGCTTTGCGCGAGGGCTGTGCGGAGCGCTTCCAGCGCCGCCTGTCTGTCCCCGGCATGGACGACCAGCTTCGCGATCATGGGGTCGTAATAGGGCGAGATGGCATCGCCAGCCCGCACGCCGGTTTCAATGCGCATCGCGGCTCCTTCTGGGGCAACGCCCGGGAATTTCAGGTGGTGCAGCGTGCCCGTCGCCGGCAGAAAGCCCTTGGCCGCGTCCTCGGCATAGATGCGCGCCTCGAAAGCATGACCGGAAAGCGCGATCTCGCTTTGTGTCTTCGGCAGTTTTTCGCCGCTGGCGACCCGCAACTGCCACTCGACCAGATCGGTGCCGGTGACCATCTCGGTGACCGGATGCTCGACCTGCAGGCGGGTGTTCATTTCCATGAACCAGAAGCGGTCGGCCTTGAGGCCTTGCGAGGCGTCGACGATGAACTCGATGGTGCCGGCGCCGGAATAGTTGATTGCCTTGGCCGCCTTCACCGCCGCTTCCGTCATCGCCTTGCGCAAAGCAGGCGTCATGCTGGGGGCGGGGGCCTCCTCGATCACCTTCTGGTGGCGGCGTTGCGCCGAGCAGTCGCGTTCGTAGAGATGCACCGCGTTGCCGAAATTGTCGCCGAACACCTGCACTTCGATATGCCGTGGCTTGTCGACATATTTTTCGACCAGCACACGGTCGTCGCCGAAGGCGGCCTTGGCCTCGCGCCGGGCGCTGGACAGCGCCTCGGAAAAGTCATCGGGATGCTCGACGCGCCGCATGCCCTTGCCGCCGCCGCCGGCACGCGCCTTGATCAGCACGGGATAGCCGATCTCGCGGGCCTTTGAGGCCAGCAGCACGATTTCCTGCGCCTCGCCATGATAACCCGGAACGACCGGAACGCCGGCCTTCTCCATCAGCCGCTTGGCGGCGTCCTTCAGCCCCATGGCGCGGATCGAGGCCGCCGACGGGCCGATGAAAATGAGACCGGCAGTCACCACCTGGTCGACGAAATCGGGGTTTTCCGACAGGAATCCGTAACCGGGATGGATGGCCTGCGCGCCCGTTGCAAGAGCCGCCGCAACGATCCTGTCACCGCGCAGATAACTCTCGCCGACGGGTGAGGGGCCGATATGGACCGCCTCGTCGGCCATCTCGACATGCAGGGATCTCGCATCGGCATCCGAATAGACTGCGACGGTGTGCACGCGGAGCTTGCGCGCTGTGCGGATGACACGGCAAGCGATCTCGCCCCGATTGGCGATCAGGATTTTCGTGAACATGGAGCCTCCCGGATTAGGGTCGGGCGGCGCCATTCCGGCAGGCGCCTAAAATTCATACTTCACCCAATGTTGCAAGAATACGCCGGTATAGTTCCGCCATGGCTTCGTCGAAGCAGCAGAAAACAACGGTTTCGGGAAGCGCGTTCTGCCCGATGAAGTCATTCACCTCATCAATAGCGATTTTGGCGGCGTCATCTTTCGGATATCGGTACACACCGGTCGAGATGGCCGGGAATGCCACCGAGCGGCAATCATTGGCGACTGCTAGTTCAAGCGAACGCCGGTAACAGGAGGCCAGCAATTCGGCTTCGCCCTTGCCGCCGCCTTGCCAGACGGGCCCGACAGTATGGATGATGTGTCGAGCCGGCAGTTTATAACCCTTGGTGATCTTGGCATCGCCGGTCTTGCAGCCATTGAGCATGCGACATTCGAATTCGAGCTCCGGCCCAGCGGCGCGGTGAATGGCTCCATCGACCCCGCCGCCACCGAGCAGCGAGGAGTTGGCAGCATTAACGATGGCATCGACCGCCAGCTTGGTGATGTCGCCGGTGTGAACGCTGATCCGGTCGCCCATGGCGATCATCATCACATCCTGAACACGCCGAAGCGTGTCTCCTCGATCTCGGCGTTGAGCGCGGCCGACAGGCTGAGCGCCAGCACCTCGCGTGTCCTGGCCGGATCGATGATGCCGTCATCCCAGAGCCTTGCCGAGGAATAGAGCGGATGGCCTTCATGCTCGTATTTCATCAGGATCGGCTTCTTGAATTTCGCCTCCTCCTCGGCGCTCCATTCCCCGCCCTTGCGCTCGATGCCCTCGCGCTTGACCATGGCGAGTACGGTTGCCGCCTGCTCGCCGCCCATCACCGAGATGCGGGCGTTGGGCCACATCCACAGGAAGCGAGGTGAGTAGGCGCGGCCGCACATGCCGTAATTGCCGGCCCCGAACGAACCGCCGATGATGACGGTCACCTTGGGCACCCTGGCGGTCGCAACCGCCATCACCAGCTTGGCGCCGTCCTTGGCGATGCCGCCGGCCTCGTATTTCCTGCCGACCATGAAGCCGGTGATGTTCTGCAGGAAGACCAACGGGATCTTGCGCTGGCAGCACAATTCGATGAAGTGCGCGCCCTTCAGCGCGCTTTCGGAAAACAGCACGCCATTGTTGGCGATGATGCCGACCGGCATGCCGTGGAGATGGGCAAAGCCGGTGATCAGCGTCGTGCCGTAGTTCTGCTTGAACTCATCGAATTCGGAGCCGTCGACAACGCGCGCGATCACTTCGCGCGCGTCATAGGGTTGGCGCAGATCGGTCGGGACGATGCCGTAGAGCTCATCTGCCGGATGAAGCGGCGGATGAGCTTTCTGTAAGTTCAGGCTTACAGCCTTGTTGCGATTCAGGTTCTTGATGATGCGCCGGCAAATGGCGAGCGCGTGTTCGTCGTCCAGCGCATAGTGATCGGCGACACCGGAAAGCCTGGTGTGAACATCCGCGCCGCCCAACTCTTCGGCGCTGACGTCCTCGCCGGTGGCCGCCTTCACCAGCGGCGGTCCGCCGAGGAAGATGGTCGCCTGGTTGTGCACCATGATCGTCTCATCCGACATCGCCGGCACATAGGCGCCGCCAGCCGTGCAGGAACCCATGACGCAGGCGATCTGCGGGATGCCGGCAGCCGACATGTTGGCCTGGTTGTAGAAGATGCGGCCGAAATGCTCGCGGTCGGGAAACACCTCGTCCTGGTTGGGCAGATTGGCGCCGCCGCTGTCGACCAGATAGACGCAAGGCAGGTTGTTCTGAAGCGCGATCTCCTGCGCGCGCAGATGCTTTTTCACCGTCAGCGGATAATACGTGCCCCCCTTCACCGTGGCGTCGTTGACGACGACCATCACCTCTGTCCCCTCGACACGGCCGATGCCGGCGATCAGGCCGGCCGACGAAATCTCCTCGCCATACATGGACCACGCCGCGAATTGGCCGATCTCGAGGAAGGGCGAGCCGGTGTCGAGCAATTGCGCCAGGCGTTCGCGCGGCAGCAGCTTGCCACGGCCGACGTGGCGCTCGCGCGCCTCGTCC
>NZ_JAPYKP010000182.1:0-9515 GCF_037179725.1 Mesorhizobium sp. Cs1321R2N1
GCGCGCGGCCACCTCGAAGCATTCGCCGACCTCTTCCCCTTGCGCGAAATCCGCGCCTTCGGCCGCGGCACGGCCAATCGCGACGCGCTGTGCCAAATGGCCCGCTCGCGAGGCCTGCAAGCAATCCCATGCGACACGGCAAGGGCCGCGATCGAAGGCGCCGACATGGTGGTGACGACGGTGACCCTGGTGCCCAAGCCCGAGCCATTCCTCGACGCGAACTGGCTGAAGCCGGGAAGCTTCACCGTGATGACCGACCAGGCCCTGCCCTGGCTGCCGCAGACGATGCGCCGCTTCGACCGCATCATCGTCGACGATCTGGAGCAGGAAGCAAAAATGCCCAACCCCATGGTCGACCCCGCGATGGTCGCCGGCGACCTGACGGGTTTGGTCTGCGGCGACTTTGCGGGACGAGAGGGTGCGGGTGAGACCACGGCGTTTGTTTTTCGCGGGCTGGCGGTTGGGGATCTGGCGGTGGCGGCGCTGGCGTATGGGCGGGCAAAGGTGGGAGCGTAGGGAGTGCGAAGCGGTTTTCGGTTCCGGGCAAACCGAGCGGCGCCGAATGGCTGCGCCCGCTGAACGTTTCCGCGTGCGCCGTGCAATTGGCACGACAGACCAGCCGCACGGGCAGGCCAGGTACCGGTCTCCTTGGCCTCCGCCACGCTGGTCCATCGGGGGCATCCTCATCCACCCCACCAACCTCAAGCGCGACCACCTGGTCGACCCGATCTGGATAGGGCGGCTGCTCGCGATGCATGGGGAAAGTCTTGGCGAGCACGGTGAGGTGGGAAAGGCGCTGGAGGTGAATTCGGAGCCCACGTTGGAGGCTTAGGAGTGGGACGAGTAAGGCCCAAAACTTGAAGTGCATCTGAGTCGCCGTGAGACTTTCCTATCTGGTCACTTGTAGCCTCGTTGTCCTTCGTTGCCAGCCTAGTTGCCCTGAATGCCAACAAGGGTAGCATTGGAGCGCATTATATTTTTGATAACCACACGATGCCAGTATAACGTGTGGGACAAGGGCAAAATCTTAATAGAGGATTAGCGATCACCGATTTCATCGGGCGATGGTCCAATCTCGACGGCGGTCAGGAACGCGCCAACTACTCACTCTTCCTGGCGGAGCTTTGCGACGTCATTGGGGTAAGAAGACCAGATCCGGCTTTGGCCGCACATGACTTCAACGATTATGTATTCGAACGACGTGTCGAGCGAAAGCGCCCAGACGGAACAAGGGAAGCCGGCCGCATCGACCTCTATAAACGTGGTTGCTTCATTCTCGAAGCAAAGCAGAGCCGTCTCCGTGGCGGCAAGAAAGCAGTGCCTGAAGGACTGGTGGACTTATTCGCCCCGACAGAGAGCGGTCTTGCGGACACCGCCGCATCAGGGCTCGATCACGTGATGGTTCAGGCTCGGCGGCAGGCAGAACGGTATGCTGCGTCGCTGCCTGCTGATCACCCATATCCACCGTTCATCATCGCATGTGATGTCGGGCGCGCTATCGAACTCTATGCCGATTTTTCTGGCCACGGCCGCCACTATGCCCAGTTTCCCGACGCGCGGCAGTTCCGTATCGAACTCGATCAGCTGGCAAATCCCGAGACCCGAGATCTGCTGCGCGCGATCTGGGAAGAGCCTCAATCCTTAGATCCGGCAAAGAAGACGGCAAAAGTCACTCGTGAGATTGCTGGGCGGCTCGCTGAAATCTCCAAGGCCCTCGAAGGGCGAGGCTTTGAAGCGCGCAGCGTCGCAGTTTTCCTCATGCGTTGTCTTTTCACAATGTTCGTTGAGGACGTCGGCCTCCTTCGCAAAAAGGGCTTCACGGAGCTTCTGACGAAGTGCCTCGATGATCCCACGCGGTTTACGTTCGAAATTGACGACCTTTGGCGTCACATGGACCGCGGAGACTATTCACCGGGCATTGGCGAAAGGCTGCTTCGGTTCAACGGCAAGCTGTTCAAGAACGCCGCATCCCTTCCGCTCATGGAAGAGGAAATACGCCTGCTTCGCGACGCGTCGGATGCAGATTGGCGTGACCTGGAGCCAGCTATCTTCGGCACTCTGTTCGAGCAGGCGCTGGATCCCGACGAAAGAAAACGCTTGGGAGCGCACTACACGCCGCGTGCCTACGTCGAAAGGGTTGTTGATGCGACCATCATAGAGCCCCTGACCAAAGACTGGATCGGTCATCAATCGGCTGCCGCGCGCGAACTCCGCGACGGTTCCAAGGCTGCGGCCATTCGCGAGATCGAAGACTTCCTGCGCCACTTGGCCTCGGTGCGGGTACTCGACCCGGCATGTGGCACAGGGAACTTCCTCTATGTTGCCCTCCGTCGGATGAAGCAGTTGGAAGGCGAAGCGCTCAAACAATTGCAAGACATCGGAGGCGACGAAGCCGTCGCTCGCATGGAAAATATCTCGGTGAAACCGGAGCAGTTCTTCGGTATGGAACTCAACAAGCGAGCTGTAGAGATCGCCGAACTGGTTCTCTGGATAGGATACATCCAGTGGCACTTGCGGACACGCGCCACCGTGCCCTCCGAGCCAGTCTTGGGGAGCAGTGACCATGTTCACACGAAGGATGCCCTCCTCACTTGGTCAGGCTATCCGCATCCGCAGCTAAAACGCGACGCGGTGGGAAAGCCTGTGAGCGACAATCAAGGCAACGAGACCTACGCCTATCCGAATGCGATCAGCGCGGACTGGCCGGAGGCAGACTTCATCGTCGGGAATCCCCCATTCATTGGTGGAAAGGACATTCGCGGGCGCCTCGGGGCTGGTTACGCCGAAGCCTTATGGGCCGCCAATCCGCGGATGAATCCTGCAGCGGATTTCGTCATGTATTGGTGGGACCACGCGGCCGAGCTGCTCGTGAGAAGAGGAACCCGACTGCGTCGCTTCGGCTTCGTCACGACGAACTCCATAACACAGGTATTTCAGCGGCGAGTCCTTGAGAGGCATCTGTCAGGCATTTCGCCAGTTTCACTTGTGCTCGCCATTCCGGATCATCCTTGGACCAAGGCGTCGAAGGATGCTGCCGCAGTTAGGATAGCGATGACCGTAGCGGAAGCCGGCGAACGCGATGGTGCGGTGCGTATCGTCACACGAGAAGAAGGCCTAGACACCGACGAACCCACAATCGAGTTCATTGAACGTGAAGGCAGGATCAATGCTGACCTGTCGATCGGTGCAAACACGGATAAGGCCAAGGAACTCGTTAGCAACGGTGCGATTGGCTACCGAGGTGTCCAATTGATGGGCGGTGGGTTCATCATCACGAAAGAGAAGGCGGTTCAACTCGGCCTCGGAAAGCGACCAGACCTTGATAAACATGTCCGCGAATATCGGAATGGCAAGGATCTGACATCGCGACCGCGCGGAGTGATGGTCATCGACCTGTTTGGTACTTCCTCCGATGAAGTTCGACGGCAATTTCCGGAGGTCTACCAACATCTCTTGGATACCGTGAAGCCAGAGCGAGACCGAAACAATCGGACTTCATACCGAGAGAAGTGGTGGTGGTTCGGTGAGCCACGAAGGGAACTTCGCCCGGCAATCGAAGGTCTGTCCCGTTACATCGCCACAGTCGAAACAATGAAGCATCGGATCTTCCAATTTATCGATGGCCGGGTGCTTCCAGACAACAAGCTCGTAGTGATGGCACTCGATGATGCTTTCGCTCTTGGTGTACTTTCATCGCGCGTCCATGTAGCGTGGTCATTGGCGGTGGGCGGCAGGCTAGGGGTCGGAAACGATCCCGTTTATGTGAAATCTAAGTGCTTCGATCCCTTTCCCTTTCCTGATGCCAGCGCTTCCGCCCGCATCGAGATTGGAGCGATCGCAGAAGAACTTGACGGGACACGCAAACGAGTCCTTGCGGAGCACCCCGATATAACCCTGACCGCGCTATATAACGTTCTCGAATCTGTCGTGGCGGGTACCCACCTCTCTCGCAAGGATCAGGGCATCCGAAGCCGCGGCTGTGTTCTGATACTGCGGGAGCTTCACGACCGGCTCGATTCCGCCGTTCTGAAATCCTACGGGTGGCAGACAGGTATTGATGTCGAGCAAGTCCTTGAAGGCCTTGTTCAGTTGAGCGAAGTCCGAGCCGCTGAAGAGCGCCGTGGCTTCATCAAATGGCTGCGTCCCGAATATCAGATCGAAAAGATCGGCCCATTGGCACACCGTAGCGATCGCATACAAGCGATTCTTTCCACCAAAGCGAAGAGCAGAAGAACAGCGTTCCCTGTCGCGCGGCTGGAGCAGGCTCAAGTCGTGCTGGCCATTATGGGCCGCGCGAAAGCGCCTCTTTCTGTGACGGAAATCGCCGCGACCTTCTCATCACCGGAGCAGACCATCCCCGAAGTCCGAGATGTGCTTCAATCGTTGGTCCGGCTCGGCCAAGCTGAAAGCTACGACGCCGGAAGAAGCTTTTTCCGGGCGGGCATAAGCGCCTCGTAGCGACGGCGACATCCGGGATGCGTATCATTCGCATGATGACGCCGCGAAGAACTCCGTAAGACACGTGCTGCGGCATGCTCATGTGGGAAGCTGCGCCGGCGTGCGTTCCTTGAACTGCATCGTCACTCCGCCTTGAGCAAGACCAGCGCAATGCCTTCCTTGGGGTAAAGCGCATCGAAGCGGCTGCAACTCGTGCACCACTCGGCCGCGACCGGCGACAGCCAAGTAATCAGCTGGATGATGTTGCCATAATGCTTCGGCAGATCCCAGTGAAGGACGGTCTCGTGGTGGGCCAAACGGTTGCGCAATGTCCGGATGGCACCGAGAGACTTGGTAAAGTCCTTACGACGAAGACCCTTGCCGTCCTCGCGCCTTGCGATGTCCTTCAGAGTGATCTGCCAGAGGTTCTCGTACTCCTTACCTAGCAGGGCGGTCCAGTAGCCGAAGGTAAGCGAGGCGACGATCCGGCCCGGCGTCTCGTCCTTGCCCTTCTCCTTGAGGTCGATGCGGGCCTTTTCAAGCATGTCGGGCTGCACAGCATTGAGCTGATGCTCGGGCATGTCGAACCATGCCTCGCCATGGACCTTGCTCATGACCTGGTGGATGCGGTTGCGCAGGGCCACTTCGAGCATATGTAGGGGGGTGTAGAGGCTCTCGGACAGGACCGCATTGAGGGTGTAGAGCGCGACCGCCCTGTTGCGGTCGCCCCCGGCCCACCCTAGATAGGTGCCGAACCTATCCACGGAGAGGATGTCCTCAATACCTGCGTATGTGTAGTCCTTAGTGTCCATGTCACTATGGGGTTGATTTCTGCCCCACCCTACCGTATATTGGCGCAGTAAACCCCGGTACCGTCTCTGCCCTAGGCATGCGGCCGGGGTAACTCTTTTCTGGGAGCAGGCCTATGGCCTGCACTTATTCTTTTGGGCGCTTGCCCTTGGGCGTCTCGACCCGCTTCCTCTCAGCCACCCGCTTCTTCTTCTCCTCTGCGAACTCCGGTTCCATAGCCTGGATCTTCGCAATGAGCCCGTCGAGATGGTAGGTGTTGGCGCCCCAGTCCCCTGCCGATGTCTTGTGCTGTTCCCGGTGGATGAGCCCCGCCTTCTCCAACGCCTTCATGTTGGGCTTGATGCTCGACATCTTTATGCCGATGCGATCCGCCAACTGCTGCTTGGTAGGGAAAGGTGGCCGATCCCGCGACCAGTACAAGTCAAGCAGATGCATCAACAGGCAGAACTGGGTGCTGTTAATGCCGAGCCTATGCTGTGACCGGATGAGGATGGTCGGGATGGCAGCATAGCCATGAGCCTTGACCTTCTTGCCCCAGATTTTCTCGAAGTTGTTCGGTGCGGCATCGGCCGCCTTGGTAGGAAAAGGGACGATGGTATTCTCTGAAGTGCTCATCATCAGTCTCGCGAAATTTTGAACTGAAGCGAGACATAAGAGTGTCATGCGCCTTTGCGCAATAGGGATGCTGCGTACAGGTAGGGTAATATTCTACCCGGGGCTCCTATGCATGTTTCGGCTATCCGGCAATTCGGATGGATGGATTACGCTGCTTAGTGGTTATGTTCTGTACCCGACCCCGGTCAGGATGCTGGCCCACCGTGGGGTACTGGCCTCACCCACCCCGCCAGCATTTTTGTCATTTTTTTCTGCCGTTTTGAGCCTTGTAGCATGTTATGAAACCCACTTCCGGCGCTGACACCGACGGGCCACTGAGCTCACCCCCCAGCCAACCGCGGCAGCAAAAATATCTCCGCCCCCGGCGGCAGTTCCTTCGACCACGTGTCGCGATAGATCGTCCCGTCGATCGCGACCGCAATCCCGCGGTCGATCCATGGCTCCAGGCCGGGATACTGTTCAGCGAGTTTCCTGAACAGCTCCCTTATGTCCTTGGCCTCGACCTCGACCTTGCTGTTGCCTCCGGCGGTCGTGGCCAGCGCGCCCCAGAGCGTGACTTCGACCATCAGAACCTCGTCTGGCCCTAGCCTTCCCGTTCCGCCTCGATCGCCGCCAGGATGCGGGGCGGCGACATCGGGATATGGGTCATGCGCACGCCGGCCGCGTTCGAGACCGCGTTGGCGATCGCCGCCAGCGGCGGCACGATCGAGGTTTCGCCGACGCCGCGCACGCCATAGGGGTGGTTGGGGTTGGGGATTTCCAGGATCTGCGTGTCGATCATCGGCAGGTCGGAGCAGACCGGGATGCGGTAGTCGAGGAAGCCGGCGTTCTGCAGCCGGCCGTCCTTGCCGTAGATATACTCCTCGTTGAGCGCCCAGCCGATGCCTTGCGCCGCGCCGCCCTGGTACTGGCCCTCGACATAGGTCGGGTGCACCGCCTTGCCGGCATCCTGCACCACCGTGTAGCGGATCACCCTGGTCGAACCCGTCTCGGGGTCAACCTCGACGTCGCATATATGGGTGGCGAAGGAGACGCCGGCGCCGTCGGCGACGAGCTCGCTGTGGCCGGCGATCGGCCCGCCGGTCTTGCCGGATTGGGCCGCGATCTCTTTCAGCGACAGCTTGCCGAGATTGCCGTGCTTCTCGCCCCTGGCGACCGCGTGGCCCTGTTCCCAGACCACGTCGTCGACGGAGATATCCCACATCTGCGCGGCGCGCTCGCGCAGGATCTTGATCGCGTTGCGGGCGGCCGAGATCGTCGCCATCGAGGACGAGAAGGTGCCGCGGCTGCCGTCGGTCATGTCGTTGTAGCCGAGGCTGGACGTGTCGGCGACGATGGCCTTGACCTGTTCGTAGGCGATGCCGAGTTCCTCCGCCGCCACCAGCGACAGCGAGGCGCGGGAGCCGCCGACATCGACCGTGCCGACGGCGAGCGACACCGAGCCGTCCATGCCGATGTTCAGGTCGGTGCAGGTCTGGCCGCCGAAATTGAACCAGAAGCCGCAGGCCATGCCGCGCCCCTGATTTGCCTTGAGCGGCGCCTTCATGTGCGCATGGTTCTTCACCGCTTCCAGCGTCGGGCCGATGCCGATCGGGCCGTAGACCGGGCCGTAGGACGAGCGCGTGCCTTCCTGGGCGGCGTTCCTGATGCGGAACTCGACCGGATCCATGCCGAGCTCCTTGGCGAGCTCGTCGACGGTGCTTTCCACCGCGAAGGCCGCCATCGGGGCCGACGGCGCGCGGTAGGCGGCGGTCTTCGGCCGGTTGACCAGCACTTCGAAGCCCACGGTCTTGACGTTGTCGAGCTTGTAGCAGGCGAACGCCGTCATGGCGCCGATCTCGGCCCAGGTGCCGGCATAGGGGCCGCTTGTGTAGCGCAGCGTCGCTTCGGCCGCCGTGATCGTGCCGTCCTTGCGGGCGCCGATCTTGACGTCGATCGAGGTGGCGCTGGTCGGCTCCGAGGCGCGAAACACCTCGTCGCGGGTCATCACCAGCTTCACCGGGCGTCCGGCCTTGCGCGACAGCGCGAGCGCCACCGGCTCGGCCCAGACATGGGTCTTGCCGCCGAAACCGCCGCCGATCTCCGAGGAGGTGACGCGCAGCTTCGAGGCTTCCATGCCGAGCAGCTGCGCGCAGTGCTGGCGGTAGACGAAATGGCCTTGCGTGCAGACCCACAGGTCCGCCGTGCCGTCGGAGCTGACATTGGCCACGCAGGCATGCGGCTCGATATAGCCCTGGTGCGTCTGCTCGGTCTTGAACGAGCGCTCGACGATGAAATCGGCGTGGCCGAAGCCCTGGTGGACGTCGCCATGGCCGAACTGCGAGCGCTTGGTGACGTTGGAAGCCTTGACCGGCTTTTCTTCCAGCCCCTCGGTGAAGATCGTGTCGTTTATCAGAGGGGCGTGGTGCTGCATCGCCTCGTCGACATCGGTGACATGCGGCAGCACCTCATAGTCGACCTCGATCAGCTTCAGCGCTTTCTTCGCCGTGTGGGCATCGATCGCCGCCACGGCGGCCACCGCGTGGCCGTCATAGAGCGCCTTGGTGCGCGCCATGCAATTGTCGAGGATGTCGTACATGGCGGCATCGCCATCGGTGAGATCGGGCAGGTCGGCCGCGGTGATCACCGCCTTCACGCCGGCAAGCGCTTCCGCCTTCGAGGTGTCGATCTTCCGGATCTTGGCATGCGCGTGCGGGCTGCGCAGCACGCGGCCGACCAACTGGCCGGCCATGTTGAAGTCGGCGCCATAGCGGGCGCGGCCGGTCACCTTGTCGACGCCGTCGGGACGGATCGGGCGGGTGCCGACGGAAGCGAAATTGCGGTTGGAGTACCGTGGATCGAAATTCATGGTCAGGCTCCTACGCTTGTTTCATGACGATTGCCGCGTCCTGGACGGCGCGCACGATCTTGTCGTAGCCGGTGCAGCGGCAGAGATTGCCGGCCAGCCCGAAGCGGATTTCCTCCTCGGTCGGGTCGGGGTTTTTCGCCAAAAGATCCTTGGCCGCGATCAGGAAGCCGGGCGTGCAGATACCGCATTGCAGTGCCGCATGCTCCAAAAACTTCTGCTGCAGCGGGTGCAGCGTATCGCCATGCGCCATGCCCTCGACGGTCTCGATGCGGCGGCCTTCCGCTTCCGCGCCGAGCACCAGGCACGAACACACCAGCCGGTCGTCGACAATGACGCTGCAGGCGCCGCAGTCGCCCGTGCCGCAGCCTTCCTTGGCGCCGGTCAGCCCGAGCCGGTCGCGCAGCACGTCGAGCAGCGTCTCGTCCGGCTGGCAGAGATATTCGACGCTGTCGCCGTTGATTGTGGTTGAAACAGCTACACCGGCCATCATTTGCCTCCTGCGCGTGCATAGGCGGTCTGTGCGGCTCTCCTCGCCAGCACGCCCGCAACCTTGCGTCTGAATTCGATTGTGCCTCGCTTGTCGTCGATCGGCCGGCAGGCCCCGGCGCAGACCTTGGCCAGCCGCTCCAGCGCTGCTTCGTCGAGCTTGCGGCCGATCAGGGCCTGCGCCCCTTCTTCCACCAAAAGCACGGTCGGCGCGGCGGCGCCGATCGCCACGCGGGCCGCCGTCACGACGCCAGCTGCGTCCAGCGTCAGGTTCACGCCGGCGCTGACCACGGCGATGTCCATCTCGGTGCGCGGAATG
>NZ_JAPYKP010000183.1:0-9182 GCF_037179725.1 Mesorhizobium sp. Cs1321R2N1
GACATCGCCGAGGCGATCGCCGCTGAAAACGCCGACATCCTCGACTTCACACTGCACGTTTCCGGCTGCGCCAAGGGCTGCGCACATCCCGGCCCAGCAGCACTAACAATTGTCGGCGGTGAAAATGGAGCCGGACTTGTCGTGAACGCGACGGCAAAGGCCCTTCCTGCCGGCTACAGGCCGGGCTATGACGCCGCGCGCGGCATCAGCCGCGTCGCGGCGGTGATCCGCAGCGCACGATTTCAAGGCGAAACCGCCGCCGCTTGCCTGACAAGGCTGGGACCGGCCGGCATCGCTGAGACCTACAAACAGGAATGAGCATGGCCGCCTACGACTATATCCACGACGGCACCGCGATTTACGAGCGCTCCTTCGCCATTATTCGCGCCGAGGCTGATCTGTCGCGCTTTTCCGAAGCCGAGGCCGATGTCGCCATCCGCATGATCCATGCCTGCGGCCAGGTCGAGGCAGCAAGTCGTTTCGTTTTCTCCCCCGATTTCGTCACCGCCGCCCGCACCGCTCTGGCCGCCGGCGCGCCGATCTTCTGCGACGCGGAAATGGTCTCGCATGGCGTCACCCGTGCCCGGCTGCCGGCCGGCAATGAGGTGATCTGCACCTTGCGCGACCAGCGCACGCACGACATCGCCAGGGAGATCGGCAATACCCGCTCGGCCGCCGCGATCGACCTTTGGGGCGAGCGCATGGCCGGTTCGGTCGTCGCCATCGGCAATGCGCCGACCGCACTCTTCTATCTGCTGGAAAAGCTGCGCGATGGCGCGCCTAAGCCAGCCGCCATTATCGGCATGCCGGTCGGTTTTGTCGGTGCTGCCGAATCCAAGGATGCGCTTGCCGACAATTCCTATGGCGTGCCCTACGCCATCGTGCGCGGCAGGCTTGGCGGCAGCGCCATGACCGCCGCAGCGCTCAATTCACTGGCGAGGCCGGGCCTGTGAACGCGCTCCCCAAAGGCCGTCTCGTCGGCGTCGGCACCGGTCCCGGCGACCCCGAATTGCTGACGCTGAAGGCCGCACGGACCTTGGCCGAGGCCGATGTCGTGGCTTATTTCGCCAAACGCGGCAACAACAGCAATGCGCGCGCCATCGTCGAGGCGCGCTTCCGGCCCGACATGCTGGAACTGCCGCTGCTCTATCCAGTGACCACCGAGATCGACAAGGATCACGACGATTACCGCTCACAGATATCAGGTTTCTACGAGGAGTCGGCCGACAGGGTCGCCGAGCACCTCGACGCCGGCAAGATGGTTGCCGTGCTCTCCGAAGGCGACCCGCTGTTCTACGGCTCCTACATGCACCTGCACGTGCGCCTTGCCCATCGCTACCCGACCGAGGTCATTCCCGGCATCACCGCCATGTCCGGCTGCTGGTCGCAGACCGGCGTGCCGATCGTCCAGGGCGACGACGTGCTGACCGTGCTGCCTGGCACGATGAGCGAATTCGACCTGACGCGCCGCCTGGCCGACACCGATGCCGCCGTCATCATGAAGGTCGGCCGCAACCTGCCCAAGATCAGGCGCGCGCTGGACGCGACCGGCAAGCTGACGCGTGCCGTCTACGTCGAGCGCGGCACCATGGCCGGCAGCGTCTCGATGAAGCTTGCCGACAAACCGGACGACAAGGCGCCCTATTTCGCCATCGTGCTGGTTGCCGGCTGGTCCGGTCGACCCGGCGTGGCTGGAGCGCAGGCATGAGCGGCCGTCTCACCGTCATCGGCCTCGGGCCCGGCAATGCCGACCAGGTCACGCCGCAAGCCAGCCGCGCTATCGCGGAGGCAAAATTCTTCTATGGCTACAAGCCCTATCTCGACCGGCTCGACCTGCGCCCGGACCAGACCCGCGTCGCTTCCGACAACCGTGAGGAACTCGCCCGCTCCAAGGAGGCCCTGACCAAGGCCGCCGAGGGCCACGACGTCGCCCTGGTATCCGGTGGCGATCCCGGCGTGTTCGCCATGGCCGCGGCGGTCTGTGAGGCGATCGAGGCCGGTCCGGCCGAATGGCGTGCGGTTGATGTCATCATCGTGCCTGGCGTCACCGCCATGCTGGCGGTCGCCGCCCGCATCGGCGCGCCGCTCGGCCACGATTTTTGTGCCATCTCCCTGTCCGACAATCTGAAGCCTTGGGATTTGATCGAGTTGCGCCTGCTGGCGGCGGCCGGCGCCGGCTTCGTCATCGCTCTCTACAACCCGATCAGCAAGGCGCGTCCCTGGCAACTTGGCCGCGCCTTCGAATGCCTGACCGCCATCCTGCCCGGCACGACGCCGGTGATCTTCGGCCGCGCCGCCGGCCGTCCGGACGAGCGCATCGAGGTCTATCTGCTGGCCGATGTCGACGCAGAAAAGGCCGACATGGCGACCTGCATCATCATCGGCTCGCCGGAGACCCGGATCATCAAGCGCGGCGGCAAGCCGGCGCTGGTCTACACGCCGCGCTCGGCATCGGGCTCCACAAAATGACGCACCATCGCGGCCAGCGCTTCGACGGTTTCAGCCGAAGGCACGTCCGGCAGATCGGGCCTGCGCACCATGACCACCTCGATGTCAAGCGCCCTCGCGGCGGCGATCTTGCCATAGGTCGCCGCGCCGCCGCTGTTCTTCGATACCACGACATCGATGCGATGCTTTTCGAGCAGCACCCGCTCGTCGGTCTCGCCAAACGGTCCGCGCGCCAACAGGTACGCGGCATCGGCAACCGCCAGCTTCGGCTCGACCGGATCGACGCTGCGGATGAGATAATGGTGCTGGGGCGCTGCCTCGAAGGCGGCGACCTCCTGGCGGCCCAGCGCCAGAAACACACGGCGCGGCACATCGCCAAGCGCCCGCGCGGCCTCGGCAACGCTGTCGACCTCAAGCCAGCGGTCGCCTTGGCCGGCCTCCCACCCCGGGCGCCGCAGGGCGAGGATCGGCACGCCGCTCTTGCGCGCGGCCATCGCCGCATTGGCCGAGATTCGCGCCGCGTAGGGATGCGTGGCGTCGATCAGCAGACCAGTGCCTGTTTCGCTGAGATAAGCAGCCAGACCATCGACGCCGCCGAATCCTCCGCTTCGCACGGGCACACCCTGCGCGACCGGGCTTTGCGTGCGGCCGGCCAGGGAAAGCGTGACCGAGCAATCGGCGCGCGCCGCCAGTTCTCCGGCCAGTTGCCGGGCTTCGGTGGTACCGCCAAGGATCAGAATGCGGTGGGTCATCATGCCTGCTGAGGGTCCGCGCGGCGCCAAGCTCAACTCAAGATGGCTCACCATCGTCGGCATTGGCGAGGACGGTTTAGCGGGTCTCGGCGACGAGGCCAAGCGGCGGATCGCCGAGGCGGAGTTCATCTTCGGTGGCAAGCGGCACCTGGCGCTCGTCGCTTCCTTTGCCAGGGGCAAGCAGCGACCCTGGCCGGTTCCGTTCGATGCCGGAATGGCCGAGGTCTTGGCGCTTGCCGGCGGAAACGTCTGCGTGCTCGCCTCCGGCGACCCGTTCTTCCACGGGGTCGGCGCCACCCTCGCCCGCAAGGTCAACCCGCGCGAGATGTATGTCATTCCAGCGCCGTCAGCCATTTCGCTGGCAGCCGCCCGTCTTGGCTGGGCGCTGCAGGACATCGAGATCATCTCACTGCATGGCCGGCCGATCGATCTGATTCGCCCGCTGCTGCAGCCCAACGCGCGCATCCTGGCGCTGACATCGGATGGCGATGCACCAGCTGCAATTGGACGCCTGCTCACCGAACTCGACTTCGGCGCTTCGCGCGTGACGGTCCTGGAAGCACTTGGCGGGCCGAAGGAGACATTGCGTTCGGTTCGTGCCGACGCCTTCGACCTCGAAAACATCAATCCACTCAATGTGCTGGCCATCGAAATTGATTCGGCTCCGCAAGCCCGCGTCCTGCCGCTCACATCAGGCCTTGCCGATCATCTTTTCGAGCATGACGGCCAGATCACCAAGCGTGAAATCCGCGCCGTCACCCTGTCGGCGCTGGCGCCGAGGCGCGGCGAATTGCTGTGGGATGTCGGCGCCGGTTCAGGCTCCATTGGCATCGAATGGATGCTCGCCCACCCTTCGATGCGCGCCATCGCCATCGAGGCCGATCCGGTCCGCGCCGCCCGCATCGGCCACAACGCCGTTGCCTGCGGCGTTCCCGGCCTCATCATTGTGGAAGGCAGCGCGCCCAAGGCACTGGCCAGGCTGGAGACGCCCGATGCCGTCTTCATCGGTGGCGGTGGCAGCGACGCCGGCGTCTTGACCGCCGCCACCAAGGCCTTGCGCGCCGGCGGCCGTCTTGTCGCCAACGCGGTAACGCTGGAAATGGAAGCCCTGCTTCTCGCCCAGCACACAAAGCGCGGCGGCGATCTCACCCGCATTGGCATCTCCCGCGCTTCGCCGGTCGGCTCCATGCAGGCATGGCGGCCGGCCATGCCTGTCACGCAATGGAGCTGGGTAAAGCCATGATGGTCGCGGGCATCGGCAGCCGAAAGGGCGTAACCGTCGAAGACGTGCTCGCGGCGATAGAAACCGCTCTGGAAGCACACGGATTAGCGATGACGGCTCTTTCGGCATTGGCCACCGCGGCGCTCAAGAAGGATGAAGACGCGATCGCCGCCGCCGGTCGCAAGCTGAACCTTCCCGTAATCATCGTCGATAACGCAGCTCTCCAGGCCGCCTCGCCGCGGACACTCAGCAACTCAAGCCTCTCGCGGGACCTGGCCGGCACTCCATCGGTCTCGGAAGCCTCCGCCCTTGCCGTCGCCGGCAAAGGCGCCAGCCTGCTTGGTCCACGCACCGTGCTCGGCGCGGTCACCTGCGCCATCGCCATCAGCGGAGACGCACCATGACCGTCCATTTCATCGGCGCCGGGCCGGGTGCGGCCGACCTCATCACGCTGCGCGGTGCCAGGCTCTTGGCGAGTTGCCCGGTCTGTCTCCACGCCGGCTCCATCGTCGCGCCGGAATTGCTGCAGCATTGCGCGCCGGGAACAAAATTGATCGACACCGCGCCGATGTCGCTGGACGAGATCGAGGCTGAATATGTGGCGGCCCACAAGGCCGGCCATGACGTTGCCCGCCTGCACTCCGGCGACCTGTCGGTGTGGAGCGCTGTCGCCGAGCAGATCCGCCGGCTGGAAAAGCATGGCATCCCCTACACGCTGACCCCGGGCGTTCCTTCCTTCGCCGCCGCCGCGGCAGCACTTCGCCGCGAGCTGACCATTCCCGAAGTCGCACAAAGCCTGGTGCTGACCCGCGTTCCAGGGCGTGCGTCGAAAATGCCGCCCGGCGAAACGCTGGCCGGCTTCGGCCGCACCGGCGCCACGCTGGCCATTCATCTTGCCATCCACGCCATCGACCGCGTCGTCGCCGAACTGACGCCGCACTATGGCGGCGATTGCCCGGTCGCGATCGTCTTCCGCGCCTCCTGGCCGGATGAGCGGGTCCTGAACGGCACGTTGGAGACCATCGAGGCGCTGCTGGCCGCCGATCCGATGGAGCGTACGGCGCTCATCTTCGTCGGCCGCTCGCTGGCGGCGGAAGGGTTTGGCGAGAGTTCATTATACGACGCCCATTATCAGCGGCGTTTTCGCGGACGGGACGGATTGTGAGCGGCAGCACCAGAAACAAAGGCGAAAACGCCACGCTCGAACAGGCGCTCGCGCGGCTGAACTTCAAGCCGCGCCCGCTTGAGCCGGGCCATGTCTGGCTGGCCGGCGCCGGCCCCGGTGACCCTGGCTGCCTGACCCTGGAAGTGCTGGCGGCGTTGGCCGAAGCGGATGCGCTGGTCTACGACGCGCTGGTTTCGCCTGATGTCGTCGCGGTTGCCGGTAACGCCGAGCTTTTCTTTGCCGGCAAGCGCGGCGGCCAGCCCTCGATGAAGCAGGACGACATCACCGCTTTGCTGGTGCGGCTGGCGCGTGAAGGCCGCTGCGTCGTCAGGCTGAAGGGCGGCGATCCCTATATTTTCGGCCGTGGCGGCGAAGAGGCGCTGGCGCTGGCGCGCGAAAACATCCCGTTCCGTGTGCTGCCGGGCCTGACATCTGGCCTCAGCGCGCTGGCCGCCACCGGCATCCCGGCCACCATGCGCGGCATCAACAAGGCTATCATCCTGGCGACCGGTCACGCCGCCGGCACCGATGACGACATTGACTGGGCGGCTATCGCCCGCACCGGCCAGCCTGTGGTCGTCTATATGGGCATGGCCAATCTGCCACTGATAGCAGCCGCCCTGCTCGACGGCGGACTGACGCCATCGACGCCAGCGGCCGTGATTGTCGCCGCGACGACACCGCAGGAGCGAACCGTCGTCGCCACGCTCGCCACCATTGCCGAGGAAGCGGCGGCGGCCGGGCTCGCCTCACCGGCACTGATCGTCGTCGGCGGCATCGTCGCGATGCGCGCGGCACTGGCAGCGCAAGCATGACGGCGCGCGCGATCATCATCGGCGCGCCGCGCTCCGGCTCGGGCAAGACCAGCGTCACCATCGGCATTCTGCGCGCGCTCACCCGGCGCGGCCTGAAGGTGCGCGGCGCCAAATCCGGCCCGGCCTATATCGACACCGGCTTCCACACCGCCGCCACCGGCCTGACCGGTGTCAATCTCGACAGCTGGGCGATGTCGCCGTCGCTGCTCAATGCGCTGGCCGCACAGGCAGCCGACGATGCCGACTTCGTCATCCTCGAAAGCGCCATGGGCCTGTTCGACGGTATTCCGGCCTCGCCGGGGCGCACCGGTTCGGCCGCCGATCTGGCCCGGCTTTACGGCCTGCCGGTGCTGCTGGTGCTCGACGTATCGGGCCAGTCGACCACGGCGGCGGCCGTCGCCAAGGGTTTTGCCATTTACGATCCGGATGTGCGCATGGCGGGTGTCGTGCTCAACCGGCTGGGCAGCGAGCGTCACCGGCGGCTGTCCGGCGAGGCCATCGAGGCGATCGGCCTGCCCGTCGTCGGCGCCATTTTGCGCGATCCCACGTTGAACCTGCCCGAACGCCATCTCGGCCTCGTCCAGGCCGGCGAATATGACGATCTGATGGCGCATCTCGACCGGCTCGCCGACATGGCGGAGAAGTCGCTCGATCTCGACGCGGTCATGGCGCTGGCGACACCCCTCGCCCCGGCGATTGGCGACTTCACCGACGCGCTGCGGCCGCCCGGCCAGCGCATCGCACTGGCC
Organism: Mesorhizobium sp. Cs1321R2N1; assembly: GCF_037179725.1. NCBI lineage: Bacteria > Pseudomonadati > Pseudomonadota > Alphaproteobacteria > Hyphomicrobiales > Phyllobacteriaceae > Mesorhizobium > Mesorhizobium sp. Cs1321R2N1. Next base: position 7,152 of record NZ_JAPYKP010000183.1, read on the forward strand.
GAGGATGCCGCCTTCAGCTTCCTCTACCCGCATGTCGCCGCCTGTTGGCGCAAGGCAGGCGCGGAAATTGTCCCGTTCTCGCCGCTCGCCGACGAAGCGCCGGACGAGGATTGCGATGTCTGCTGGCTGCCCGGCGGCTATCCAGAGCTTCACGCCGGCAAGCTGGCCGCCGCCACGAATTTCCATGTGGGAATGGCGCGTTTCGCCGAGAAGAAGCCGATCCACGGTGAGTGCGGTGGCTTCATGGTGCTTGGTGAAGCGCTGGAGGATGCCGGCGGCGAAACGCATCGCATGCTCGGCCTGCTCGGCCATTCCACCAGCTTCGCCAGGCGCAAGATGAATCTCGGCTACCGTGAAGCACGGCTGCGCGCCGACTGTCCGCTGGGGCCGCAAGGCGCGCTGATCCGAGGTCACGAATTCCACTATGCGCAGATGATGGCCACCGGCAATGATAAGCCGCTGGCCGACCTCGCCGACGGCCAGGGCAATCCGCTCGGCGCTTCCGGCTACCGGCGTGGCCATGTCAGTGGCACCTTCTTCCACGCCATTGCACGGGTCTAGACCATGAGGCGCCCAAGAATCACACTGTCGCCTCGGCAAGTCCTCGATGACATCGCCCTTTGCCTGGTCTTCGTCACCCGCCTGCCGCTGCCCGTCTTCGATTTTCGTGGCCGCAGCCTCGCCGCCGCGATCTGGGCCGCCCCCATTGCCGGCCTTGTCGTCGGCTTGATCGGCGCCATCGTCTTTGCCACGGCGGAACGGTTTGGCCTTGCCACAGGACCGTCGGCCGCCCTCGCCCTCGTTGCAACCGTGCTCACCACAGGCTGCCTGCATGAGGATGGGCTGTCCGACGTCGCCGATGGCTTCGGTGGCGGCAAGTCGCGCGGACGCAAGCTCGAGATCATGCGCGACAGCCGCATCGGCGCCTATGGTGCCATGGCGCTGGCGCTATCGCTGCTGATCCGCTGGAGCACGCTTTCGGAACTCACCGATCCCACGCAAGCCCTCTTTGCTCTGGTGGCTGCGCATGCCGCTTCGCGTGGCGTGCTCGGCGCCTTTATGCATCTTTTGCCGCCAGCGCGATCCGACGGCCTCTCGGCAGACGCCGGCACCGTCTCACTCGAAATGGCGATAGCCGGCGCCGTGCTTGGCGCGATTCCGCTGCTCCTGCTTGGCGCCGGCGGCGCCATCGCCGCGCTCATCCTGCTCGGCCTGCTGTTTGCTGCCTTTCACGCCCTTTGCCTCAACCAGATCAATGGCCAGACCGGCGACACGGTTGGCGCCTTGCAGCAATTGAGCGAGATCGCGGTGCTTCTCGTCGCTTCCGTAGCTCTTTCCTGATCCCTTTTGTCTGATTCCCTTCCGGAGACCTTGCCCCCATGCCCCTCAAATCCCTCGATGAACTGCGCGCCGCCTGTCTCGACCTGCCCGCCGGCAGCGAGGCCGCAGCCAATGCCGTTGCCAGCCGCCAGGACACGCTCACCAAACCGCAAGGCAGTCTCGGCCGGCTGGAAACGATCACCGCCTGGCTGGCGCGCTGGCAGGGCCGTGACATGCCGAAGCTCGACCGCGTGAAAGTCTTCGTCTTCGCCGGCAACCACGGAGTCACCGCGCAAGGCGTGTCGGCCTATCCTTCGGAAGTCACCGTGCAAATGGTGGCGAATTTCGCTGGCGGGGGTGCTGCCATCAACCAGCTCGCCCGCATCGCCGGCGCCGAGCTCGACGTCATCCCCCTCGACCTCGATCATCCAACCGGCGATTTCACCCAAGTGCCCGCAATGGATGAGAAACCCTTCCTCACCGCGGTCTCGGCCGGTTACGACGCGGTGACGAAAGATCTGGACCTCGTCTGTTTTGGCGAAATGGGCATCGGCAACACCACGCCGGCCGCCGCCATTTCGGCGGCGCTTTTCGGCGGGGGTGCCGAAAAATGGACCGGGCGCGGCACCGGCGTCGACGATGCCGGACTGAAGCGCAAGGTGGTCGCCATCGAAGCCGGCCTGAAGCGCCACGCCGCTGCCCTTGCCGATC
>NZ_JAPYKP010000184.1:0-9075 GCF_037179725.1 Mesorhizobium sp. Cs1321R2N1
CGACCGACGCCGCCATGACGAAAACCCGTCGACAGCTCGACCTGATCGACCAGATGCTTGGAGCCGCCCCGAAATGACCCCCAGCCTCGGCCCGGCCCTGCCAGGATTTACCGCCGCGCGCACGGCCGAGCAGCCGGCCGCGTCCGGAAAGAAGGACGAAACCGGTTTCGGAGAGATGGTGCACGGCGGCGCGAGCCCTGCCCATTCGGAGAAGCAGCCACCGGCCGAGGCAGGCTCCCGCGATCCGCGGTGGAGCAGGCTTGCCGCGGAGCTTGCGGCAAAGGCAGGCGAGGACAAGCCGATGCCCGCCGGCAAGGCAAGGGCCACGCCGAGCGGATCGTCTGCCGCGAAATCCATGAAGGACGGCAAGGACGCCGGGACGGACAAGGATGCCGATGCCGAAGCGCCGGCCGCCGATCCGGGCGCAACGCCGCTCGACGGGCATCTGCCGCTGCTGATGGCGTTTCATGACCTGCGCCATTTCTCGACATCGACCAAGTCGGCCGACTCGAGCGCGAGCGAAACAGGACAGGGCTCTGCTATCGATGGACAGCTTCCGTCGAAGGCCTATCGGCAGAAATCCCCTGCGGGGCGTGACGGTCTCGAACCCATGTCCGAGCCTGAGCGGGTATCGCTCGTCGACGGACCGTTGACGAAACTCGACGGCAAGCTCGTCCGCGATGCCGCCGGCGCGCCGAAACACGACAATGCCATCGTGGCCGGCCCCCTGCCCGAGGCGCCCGCGGAGGTTCCGGGCGTGGAGACGAAACAGGCGGCGCCGCAGCTGAAATCCATTGCCGACCTTCAGTCCTCATTGCGGTCCGAGCCGGGAAAACAGCAGTCGGCGGCGGCACGCATCGACGTGGTTTCCGAACGCAGCTTTCCCGCGCCGCCGCAGGCACCGATGAGCCAGGCAGCCCTCAACGTGATCGGCGCCATTTCAGCCGATGGGGGCCCGAACAAGACGCTCTCCACGGCTTCCGCGACCGCTCAACTGACGGGCTCTGTTGCCGTTCCGACACATGTATTGAAGATCGAACTTCACCCGGCCGAACTGGGCATGGTCACGGCCCATCTTCGGCTCTCCGGAGAACAACTGTCGATTGAATTGAAACCCGAAACACACGATGCCTATCGCCGGCTTTCCAGCGACAGCGAGGCGATCGTCAAGTCGCTGCGCGGGCTGGGCTTCGAGGTTGATAAGGTCACCATCATGCAATCCTCGGTTGCAACTCCCTCTACAACCCGGACGGATACAACCGCCTCCGTGAGCGCTGCACCCGGCCGCGATCCATCATCCTTCCAGCCCGGAAATTCCGGCGGCGGCAATAATGGAGCCGGCGGCCAGCAGTCGGGTCAGCAATCCGCAAGGGGTAACCATGATGAAGCGCAAGCACACGGCCGCGCCGCTTCGCCTTCTCGCGAGCGCGCTGGCGATATGTTTATCTAGCCTCGCGAGCAGCGCGGGCGCCGCCACCAATCCTTGCGAACCCGAGATCCTGCGTGCCGCCGACCGCTATGGCGTACCCGCCGGCATCCTCTATGCCGTCGGATTGACGGAAACCGGCAACAAGGGCAGTCTTCAGCCTAATGCCATGAACATAGAGGGAAAAGCAGTCTTCCCGAGAAGCCGGGCCGAAGCGCTTGCCGCCTTCGCCAACGCCCAGCGCGAGGGCAAGACGCTGATCGATCTGGGCTGCATGCAGATCAACCATCACTACCATGCCTCGCATTTCCGCAGCGTCGAGGACATGCTCGACCCACGCCAGAACGTCGACTACGCGGCAAGCTTCCTGGCCAGCCTCCATGCCCGCCATGTGACCTGGTCGATGGCCGTCGCCCGCTATCATGCCGGTCCCGACAACGATCCGGCGCAGAAGGTCTATGTCTGCAGGGTGATCGCCAACATGGTGGCCACCGGCTTCGGCAAATGGACCACGAACGCTCGCGCCTTCTGCAACCCATAAGCGCATTTTCTGCTTCTAATACATCAACTCTCTGGATGCGAAGCGGTCCATTCGACTGGGTCAAGACCTGGGCTCACAAACATATCTGGCGGCGCGCTAATGCAACCGCTCCGATTCCAGACTCCCAAGAAACTAGTTACAAGAAATGACGGTTGTTCAGGATTCTCGCCAGCGGATACGCCTTTCCCCACGGGGCAAATGTGCTGATTCGGAGGCGGGGCCGATGATCGTTATCGTTGACGAGCGAGAGCTCGTGACAGAGGGCTATAATTCACTTTTCGATCGCGAGGGGATCGCCTGCGCCGGTTTCGCGCCGGGCGAATTCGGCGAGTGGGTCAACTCGGCCGCCGACACCGATCTGCGATCGGTCCGGGCCTTCCTGATCGGCGACTGTCGCGACGGCGCGATCTCGCCGCGCCAGATCCGCGACCGCACCGGAGCTCCAGTCATTGCGCTCAGCGAGCAGCATTCGCTGGAAAACACGCTGCGGTTGTTCGAGAGCGGCGTCGACGACGTCATCCGCAAGCCGGTGCACATCCGCGAAATCCTGGCCCGCATCACCGCCATCCGCCGACGCGCCAGCGAAGACGTCGCCTATACCGAGATCGGCGCCATGCGCATCTTCATGGACGGCCGCGATCCCGAGATCGACGGCCAGCCGCTGCCCTTGCCACGCCGCGAGCGCCGCATCCTGGAATATCTGGCGAGCAATCGCGGCCGCCGCGTCACCAAGACCCAGGTGTTCAACGCCATCTACGGCATTTTCGACGAAGAGGTCGAGGAGAACGTGGTGGAAAGCCACATCAGCAAACTGCGCAAGAAACTGCGCGAGAAGCTGGGCACCGACCCGATCGATTCCAAGCGCTTCCTCGGCTACCGGCTGGTGTTCTGATGCGGCACCGCGCCAGCCTCGCGCAAGACAGGAGGCGTAGCCTCGAAGCCAGTGGCAAGGATATTGCGGAGACATCTCGATGAGCCTCTACGGAATGATGCGGACTGGCGTTTCCGGCATGAACGCCCAGGCAAACCGCCTGTCGACGACGGCCGACAACATCGCCAACTCCGACACCACCGGCTACAAGCGGTCCTCGGCCGAATTTTCGACGCTGATCATGCCGTCGACCGGCGGCGCCTATAATTCCGGCGGCATCACCACCACGATCCGCCAGGCGGTCAGCGATCCGGGTGTACTTCAATACACGACCTCGGTCTCCGATCTTGCCGTCAGCGGCGATGGCTTCTTTGTCGTCCAGGACCCGAGCGGCACGCCCTTCCTGACCCGCGCCGGCGCCTTCGTTCCCGATGCACAGGGCCGGCTGGTCAATGCCGCCGGTTTCCAGCTGATGGCCTACAGTTACGCCAATGGCACGCCGGCAGCGACCGTGAACGGCTTCGAAGGTCTAGAGCCGGTTGTCATCTCCGACCAGGGACTGACCGCGACGCCGAGCACCCAGGGCAATTTCAGTGGCAATCTGCCGGCAGGTGCGACACCGGTCGCCGCCGGCAACCTGCCCACCACCAACACCGCAGGCGCGCAGTACACCTCGAAATCGTCGATGGTCGCCTATGACAATCTCGGCAACAAGAAGCTGCTCGACGTCTATTTCACCAACACCGGCGCCGGCACCTGGCAGGTGGCGGTCTTCGACCAATCGAAGGCGACGGCCGGAACTGGCTTCCCCTACGCTGGCGGCGGTGCACTGGGCTCGGCCAACCTGACCTTCGATACCACCACGGGCAAACTCACCGGCACGCCCACCAACGTTTCATTCACGGTGCCGGGCGGCGCGAGCCTCAATCTCGACCTTTCGAAGCTGACCCAGCTCGGCACCGGCTTCACCGTCTCCGACGCCCAGGTCAACGGCAATGCGCCGAGCACCATCGACAAGGTGCAGATCAGCAAGGACGGCACCATCTACGCCCAGTACAAGGACGGCACCTCCAAGCCGCTCTACAAAATTCCGCTTGCTGACGTACAGAGCCCCGACCAGCTCAAGGCGCTGCCTGGCAATGTCTACGCCCAAGGCACCGACTCCGGTGCGGTCCGTGTCGGCTTTGCCAATGAAGGCAAGCTTGGTTCGATCATTTCGGGCGCGCTCGAAAATTCCAACGTCGATATCGCGGAGGAATTGACCGACATGATCGCGGCTCAGCGCAGTTACACCGCCAATTCCAAAGTCTTCCAGACCGGTTCCGATCTGATGGACGTCCTCGTCAACCTGAAGAGATAAACCGGGCTCCGCCCGTGAAAGACCAGCATGTCGCTTTCCTCCGCACTGAGCATCGCCCAATCGGCGCTTCTGGCCACCTCGCGGCAAACAAGCGTCGTCACGCGCAACGTGGCAGACGCCGACAATCCGAACTATTCGCGCCGCATCGCGCTCGTCACCAGCACGACGCCCGGCGCGCGTTCGGTTGATGTTCAGCGTGCGGCCAACGACCTGCTGTTTCGCCAGAACCTCGGCGCTTTGTCCGCCTACGCCGGCCAGAACGCGCTCTACAGCGGCATGGATCAGCTCGACGTTTCAGTGAATGGCGTCGACAACGCCTCCTCACCTTCGACCGCCATCGCCAATCTGCAGCAGGCGCTGCAGTTATACGCCACCTCGCCGTCCAACCAGAATCTGGGCTCGAACGTCATCGACGCGGCCAAACAGGTCGTGCGGTCCCTGAATGAAGGCTCCAAGGCCATTCAGGATTTTCGTACCCAGACCGACGGCCAGATCGATACCGCCGTCAAAGATCTCAACTCGCTGCTCAACCAGTTCCAGGATGCCAACATCGCGGTCATGTCCGGAACCCGTTCCGGTACCGACGTTTCCGATGCGCTCGACCAACGCGACGCATTGTTGAAGAAGATCGCCAATTACATTCCGGTATCGACCTTCACGCGTGGCGACAATGACATGGTCATCACCACGGGCGACGGCACGACATTGTTCGAGACGATCCCACGCACCGTCAGCTTCGCCCCATCTTCGGGCTATGCCGCGGGTGCGGCTGGCAACACCGTCTATATCGACAATGTGCCGGTCTCGGCGGGCAGCGGCGGCAACACCACCGCCAGCGGCACGATTGCCGGCATGCTGCAAGTGCGCGACGGCGTCGCCTCGACCATGCAGAGCCAACTCGACGAAACCGCGCGCGGCCTGATCACCGCCTTTGCCGAAACCGCACCGTCGATGCCCAACGCGGCGGGCCTGTTCACCTGGTCGGGCGCACCAGCGGTACCAGCCGCGGGCACGCTCGTCGATGGCCTTGCTGGAACGATCAAGATCAATGCCGCGATGGATCCCAGCACCGGCGGCAACCCGACATTGCTGCGCGACGGCGGCGCCAACGGCGCCGCTTACGTCGCCAACACTGGCGGAGCTTCATACTCCAACCTTCTGGTCGCCTATGGCGACCAGCTCGACAAGCCGATGACGTTCGATTCCTCGGCCGGGATTTCGGCAACCTCCAGCGTTGCCGACTACGCCGCCAATTCGATCGGCTGGTTGCAGGGCGTTCGTCAGCAGGCTTCGACCGCCGCCGACGCCAAGGAAGCCCTGGCACAGCGCAGTGCCGATGCCTTGTCCAACGCAACCGGCGTCAATGTCGATCAAGAGATGTCGCTGATGCTCGATCTCGAGCACACCTATCAGGCATCCGCCCGGATGATGAAGACCGTCGACGACATGATGACGGCCCTGTTGAACGCGGTGGGATAAGCCATGACCTTTGTCTCCTCTGCTGCCCTCACGAATGCCATGCGCTATCAGCAGATGCGCATGCAGGCCGATCTCGTCAAAGCCACGAAGGAGGCCTCGACCGGCAAGGTCGCCGATGTCGGTCTGGCACTTGGTGGGCGTACGGCCCAGTCCGTCACCTTTTCGCGCGACCTCGACCGGCTCAACGTCATTGTCGATTCCAACGGACTGGTGGCCGCCCGGCTCTCATCGACCCAGACCTCGCTCGGCCAGCTCTCCAACGTCGCGCAGACTTTCCTGTCCAGCCTGACCACCGCGTCGTCGGGCGACAACTCCGACAGCCTGACCCAATCGACCGGCCAGACAACTATCCAGCAGCTTACGTCGATCCTCAACACCAGCGTCAATGGCGAATATCTGTTCGCTGGCACCAATACCGACGTCAAGCCCATCAACGATTTCACGGCCCCCGGTTCTCCCGCCAAGACTGCCTTCGACGCCTCCTTCGTCGCCAAATTCGGCTTCACGCCCAATGACCCGGCCGCGGCCAACATCACCGCGGCCCAAATGGACGATTTCATCACCAACGATGTCACGCCGCAGTTCCTCGGCGCGGGCTGGCAGACCAACATGTCGAATGCCACCGACCAGCAGATCGTCAGCCGCATCGCGCTCAACGAAACCACCGAGACCTCGACCGGCGCCAACAGCGACGGCATCAGGAAGCTCGCCATCGCGGCCGCCTTGGTCTCCAGCCTGATGTCCACCAATATCAGCCGGGCGGCAAAGGACAGCATCGTCGACCACTCGCAGGTGCTGGTCGGCGAAGCGCTGAGCGGCATCGCGCAGGTCCAATCCCAGACCGGCATCGTCCAGAAGCGCGTCTCCGACGCCAGCGACCGCATGAAGACGCAGATCGACCTGTTCGAACGGCACATTCTGGATCTCGAAGCAGTCGATCCGGCGGCAGCCGCGACCCGCGTCGCCGACCTGACGCAGCATATCGAGACGTCTTTCGCTCTGACGGCGCGCCTGCAGCAGCTCAGCTTGTTGAATTACCTGACCTGAAAGCACTCTGAACCGGAACGGTAGAGCCAACGATGTACCAATTCTCCTACGCCGACGTCCAAAGCACCTCCGTCACGGACGCCAAGGACCGTGAGCGCGAACTGCTGACCCGCTCGATCGACATGCTGTCGGCTGCGGCGGCGGCCGGCCAGGATTCGATGGAGGCCGTGGAGGCACTGAATTTCACCAACCGCGTCTGGACTGTCTTCGTCGAAGACCTTGGCTCCAGTGACAATGCGCTCCCCAAGGAATTGCGCGCCAACCTGATTTCCATCGGCCTGTGGCTGCTGCGCGAGGCCGAGGACATCCGCCAGGGCCGCACCGACAATTTCGAGGGGCTGATCGAAGTGTCCCAGATCATCCGCGACGGCATTCAATGACGAACACGCTGAAGATATCGCTGAAGCCCAATGAGAAGATCTACATCAACGGCGCGGTCATCCGCGTCGACCGCAAGGTCACGGTCGAGCTGATGAACGACGTGCAGTTCCTGCTCGAGAGCCATGTGATCCAGGCCGACGAGGCGTCGACGCCATTGCGGCAGCTCTATTTCATCGTGCAGGTCATGCTGATGAACCCCGCTGGTGCCGATGAAGCACGCGAGATGTTCCGCCGCTCGCTGCCGCTGCTCATTGCAAGTTTCGAAGACGCCGAGATCGGCAACGCGCTGAAACAGGTCGACCGCATGGTCGGCGAGGATCACATCTACGAGGCCTTGAAGGCGATTCGTTCGCTTTATCCTCTCGAACGCCGCGCGCTTGGCGGCAATGACGACGTTCCGGGTGCCGCGCGCCCGCTGGCCGTGGGGGCACGATACTGATGACCGTGGATATGACGACGACGATACCGGCTGGCGCCAACCAGACCACCAAGTCGACCTCGAAGACAGCGGTCGACTATCAGTCCTTCCTGAAGCTTCTGATCGCGGAGATGAAGAACCAGGATCCGACCAAGCCGATGGATTCGACGGCGTACGTCGCCCAGCTCGCCACCTTCTCCCAGGTCGAGCAATCGGTACAGAGCAACACCAAGCTCGACCAGATCATGCAGTCCTCGGCGCTGTCGCAGGCCGACGCTATTATCGGCCGCTCGATCACGTCGGCCGACGGCAAGACCACCGGAATAGTGGCTTCGGTGACGCTCGCCAGCAGCGGACTGATCGCAGTGCTGCAGGACGGCACCCAGGTCCCCGTCGGCGCGGGCGTGTCGATCAAGCCGGCGAGCTAGGCCAACCGCCGACATGAACGAAGCCGACGCTCTCGACATCGTCCAGTACGCGGTTTGGACGGTGCTGACGGCATCCGCGCCGGTGGTGCTGGTCGCAATGGCCGTCGGCATCGGCATCGCCTTGATCCAGGCGTTGACACAGGTCCAGGAAATCACCTTGACCTTCGTGCCCAAGATCGTCGCCATCATGCTGGTGGTGGCGCTTACGGGCCCCTTCATCGGCGGCCAGATATCGGCCTTCACCAATGTCATCTTCGAGCGCATCCAGAACGGTTTCTGAGCGATTCCAGAAACGGTGCTCGGCGCCTTCCGGCACGAGCGTGTGGCCCTTCGCTATCCCCTTGTTGGACCATGATCTTCCCCGCAAGGCATTCGCCCTTTGCGCCGTGATGCCATAGTTTCGGCAAATCATGCGGGGAAACGGATCACCGCAAGGATCGGCACGCCGTGGCAGGAACCCGCCCATGATTGACGAAAAGCCGGATAGCGAAAGCGTCTCGGCGCTGGCGCCGTTCCGGCACGGCATCTTCCGCGCCGTCTGGGGCGCAAGTCTCGTCTCCAATTTCGGCGGCTTGATCCAGGGCGTCGGCGCCGCCTGGATGATGACCACCATCGCCACCTCGCCCTATCAGGTCGCCCTGGTCCAGGCCTCGACCACCTTGCCGATCATGCTGTTCGCGCTTGTCGCGGGCGCCATTGCCGACAGCTTCGACCGCCGCAAGGTGATGCTGATCGCCCAGACCTTCATGCTGGTCGTTTCGGTGCTTCTGACCGTATTCACCTATCTGGACCTGATCACGCCGTGGACGCTGCTGGCCTTCACCTTCCTGATCGACAGCGGCACGGCGCTCAACAGCCCGTCATGGCAGGCCTCCGTCGGCGACATCGTTCCGCGCAACAAGGTGCCTGCCGCCGTGGCGTTGAATTCAATGGGCTTCAACCTGACCCGCAGTGTCGGCCCCGCGATCGGCGGCATCATCGTCGCGGCCGCCGGTGCGGCCGCCGCCTTCGCGGCGAACGCGGTGAGCTATATCGGCCTCATCGTCGTGCTGGCACGCTGGAAGCCGGATCTACCGGTCTCGACCCTGCCGCGCGAGTCATTGGGGGCCGCCATGGGCGCCGGC
>NZ_JAPYKP010000185.1:0-8857 GCF_037179725.1 Mesorhizobium sp. Cs1321R2N1
CGCCTCGATCACCGGCAGGATACGGGCCTGCTCCTCGGTGGCCGAGATCGCGGCGGCGCCCGGCCGGGTGGATTCTCCGCCGACATCGATGATTGCGGCGCCTTCCCCGATCATGCGGCGCGCCTGGACCAACGCGGTTTCGGGAGCATCAAACAGGCCGCCATCGGAGAAGCTGTCAGGCGTGACATTGAGGATGCCGACCACCACGGCCTTGCCGCCAAGCCCGAGATGGCGCCCATGCGCCAGCTGCCATCGCCCCGCCGTCATTGCGCATCAACCATGGGCTCATCAACCAAGAGGTCATCAACGATGTGTGATCCGCATCGGATCAGTTCCGTTGCGCCGGCAAAGGCCGTAAAGCAAGGTGACAGAAGAGGCAACATGATGACACGATCCCTGCTCTGCGCACTGCTGCTTACCGCCGCCGTTCCGGCGGATGCGGCCAATCTGGTGAAGACATACAGCTATTTCGCCATCGGCGGCAGAACGCTGGAGGATATCGAGCAGCAACTCGCCAAACACGGGCCGCAGGTCAAAAGCACGGGGTCGCGCCACCCTGGCGCCACGCAGATGGCCTTCACGACACGCATCAGCTACGCCAGCCAGCGCGGCTCCTGCCGGATCGCCGACGCGGTCGTGACCGTCAAGGTCAAGGTGATCCTCCCCGAATGGCGCCGGCCGCGCAAAGCCGATGCCGACGTGCGGCTGTTCTGGGATACATTGTCGGCCGACATCAAGCGCCATGAAGACCGCCATGTCGAGATCGCCAAGAACCACGGCCGCGCACTCGAAGACGCGCTGAAGGCAACCTATCCGCAAAAGGATTGCGATGCGGCAAAGGCCAAGGCCGCCGAGATCACTGCGGTTCAGCTAGCCAGACACGATCAGGATCAGGTGCGGTTTGACCTTGTCGAAGGCGCCAATTTCGAAAGCCGCATCCTGCGGCTGATGCGCTACAGGATGGAGCGCATCGGAAGTGGCCGATTGCCGCCGCCGACCTGAATCTCCTCACTGCTTCCGTTGGCCCGGATGCAAGCCAACCGGGCGGAAGCGTAGTGCCAGTTTCGATTTTTTTTCGAGCACTAGTCGAAATAGGCCTATACGGAACGACATATCCAGGGTTGCTACGCGCACAAGCTGGAAGCATAAGCATCACGATCGATCGCACCGCGGATGCACCAGACAGACCCGATGCGGCAGCGCAAAGCGCATGGACGAGAATTATGGACCAGGCTGTCGACAAACAGGCCGTGGCGGCGGCGAACGCGCCGCTGACCGAAAGCGAAAAGAACGCCATCATCGGCGGCGTCCTCCTGTCGATGCTGCTGGCAGCCCTCGACCAGACCATCGTCGCGCCCGCCATGCCGACCATCGGGCGCTCACTCGGCCATGCCGAATATCTGCCATGGATCGTCACCGGTTACCTCTTGACCGCAACCGCCGTGGCACCGCTCTACGGCAAGATTTCCGACGTCCATGGACGGCGGCCGACCGTCTATGCGGCAATCCTCATCTTTCTCGCCGGATCGCTGGTCAGCGCACTGGCCCCCAACATGTTCGTCCTTATCCTGGGGCGCGCGATCCAGGGGGCCGGTGGCGGCGGCCTTTTCGCGCTGACGCAGACCGTGGTCGGAGACCTTGTCCCGCCGCGCGAACGGGCGCGCTATGCGGCGTGGTTTTCCGGCACCTGGGCCGTTGCCAGCGTCGCCGGGCCACTGCTGGGCGGCACTTTTGCTGAACATCTGCACTGGTCCCTCATCTTCTGGATCAACATCCCCCTGGGCTTTGTCGCGATGGCGATCATCAACAAGCCGCTCAAGAAGCTGCCGATCGCGGCCAAGAATCACAGCATCGATGGTCTCGGCGCATTGCTGCTCATCGTCGCCACAGCGCTGTTGCTGCTGGCGCTGAACTGGGGCGGCAGCGCCTACCCGTGGATGTCGCCGGAAGTCATCGGCGTCCTGGCGTGCTCCGCGCTTTTCTGGGGCGCCTTTGCCCTGCGGCTGACGCGGGCGGCCGAACCGCTCATTTCGCTCGAGGTGCTGGGCAACCCGATCGTCCTGGCCGGCACTCTGTCGATGTTCCTGCTCCAGGCCGCCAGCGTCGGCCTTGCCGTCTATCTGCCTGTCTATCTGCAGTCGATACTTGGCCTGACGGCGAGCGAGTCGGGCATTGCAATGCTTGGCCTACTGCTTGGAACCGTGGGCGGCGCCGCTTCCAGCGGCCGCCTGATACCGCGCTTCACCCACTACAAGCGCATCGCCATGGTCGGCGTCATCTTCGCCATCCTGTGCATGGGCCTGCTGGCCTTTGTCGCCGGCCATGCATCGCTGCTTGTCGTCGAAGTCCTGACGATCTGTATCGGGCTGGGAACTGGTACGACGTTTCCGGTAACCACCGTATCCGTGCAGAACGCCGTCGACCGAATCCATCTTGGCGTAGCGACTGGGGTGCTTACCTTTCTGCGTTCGCTGGGCAGTGCATTGGGGGTCGCGATGCTCGGCGCCGTCGCTCTGGGCTTCGGATTGCCGCTGGCCGGTGAAGGCGTTGAGGTGGCCGGACATGTCGTATCGGCCGAACCCTTCGCGATGATCTTCCTCGTCGCGGCCGGCACTCTGGGACTGGGCCTCATCGCGCTGACCCTGATGCCCGAGAAAGAACTTCGAGGCCACGTCGACGATCCGGCGCCGATCCTGGCGGAATAATTAACCCGTGACGCCGAGCTTCTTCTGCAGGCTGGTCGACGAAGTCGTGTACTGGAACACGATCCGTTCGCCGGGGCTGATGACGCGCTTGGCGGCCTGCGCCATCAGCGCCACCTCGTGGAAACCCGACAGGATCAGCTTCAGCTTGCCCGGATACGAGTTGATATCGCCCACCGCGAAAATGCCGGGCACCGATGTCTGGAACTTCTCGGTGTCGACCGGGATCAGGTTCTCGTGGAGATTGAGCCCCCATTCCGCGATCGGGCCGAGCTTCATGGTCAGCCCGAAGAACGGCAGCATGCGCGTACAAGACACCTCGATGTCGCCATCCGGACCGCCCTTGATCGTGGCCGACGCCAGCTGGCCATCGGCCCCGGTAAGTCCGGCCACCTGGCCGACCCTGAATTCCAGCTGCTTCATCTCCTGCATGGCGTACATCTTGTTGACGCTGTCGGGCGCCGCGCGAAACTCCGGCCGCCGATGAACGAGCGTCACGCTCTTTGCCACCGGCTGCAGGTTCAGCGTCCAATCAAGCGCCGAGTCGCCGCCGCCCACGATGACCAGGTCATGGCCGCGAAAATCCTCCATCCGGCGGACCGAATAGAAGACGCTCGTGCCCTCATACGCTTCGATGCCGGGAATTGGCGGGCGCTTCGGCTGGAATGAGCCGCCGCCGGCGGCAATCACCACCACCTTGGCCTCGAACACCTCGTTCTCGTCCGTGGTCACGCGAAAGCCGCCGTCGTCCAACTTTTCGAGACTGGAGACCATGCGGTTGTAGGTGAAGTCGGGCTTGAACGGCGCAACCTGCTCAAGCAGCTTGTCAACGAGCCCTTGCGCCGAGATCGAGGGCCAGCCGGGAATGTCGTAGATCGGCTTTTCCGGATAGAGTTCCGCGCATTGGCCGCCGGGCTTGTCGAGAATGTCGATCAGATGACACTTCAGGTCCACCAGGCCGAGCTCGAATACGGCGAACAGGCCGACCGGCCCGGCCCCGACAATGAGGACGTCTGTGCTGATGATGCCGGTCATGATGCGCCTCGCTGCGAAAGTCCAGGCGAGACTGCATGACCGTTGGCCCGCTGCCAAGCGTCAGCGGGAAAAATCGCCGATGCTGGATTTCAGCCCTGACGTTCGGGAACCCGCACGATCAGGCCGTCGAGAGCGTCGCGCACCTTGATCTGGCACGACAGGCGCGAGTTCGGCTGGACCTCATAGGCGAAATCCAGCATGTCTTCTTCCATCGCCTCGGGCTCGCCGACTTCGGCCGTCCATGCCTCATCGACATAGACATGGCAGGTCGCACAGGCGCAGGCGCCGCCGCACTCCGCCTCGATGCCCGGCACGGCGTTGCGGATGGCGTTTTCCATGACCGTCGAACCGTTTTCGGCATCCACGTCGAAATGAGTGCCGTCATGGGCGATGAAGGTCAGTTTGGTCATTTGTCACCTGAAGGGAGTTTCGCCCGGGACGAAGGGAGGTTCGCCCGAGACGAAAGGGAATTTCGCCCGAGATAATCACTCCGGCAAACAAGTCAACTGCCGCGCGAAAGCGGCGCTCCGTGACGTTTTTGTCGCAAACCGGAATCAGCGACTGATGGCGGCTATGAAGTCGCGCACTTCATCGATCAGCCCGCCGAGCCGCTTGAGGGTCTGGACGTCCTCCGGCCGGTGCTCGATATCGGTGGCGCAGTCGGCGATGGCGAAGGCGCCCACGCCGCGGGCCGACCCTTTCAAGCCGTGAGCCAGCAGAAGCCGGTCCTTGATGTCGGCATCGACTATTTTGTCGCGCACCGATAATGCCTGCTGTACAAATAGCGCCAGCACCTCTTGCTCGAGGGCGCGGTCGCCCATCGTTTGCCGGGCAAGGTGTGCCAAATCGACCGGCCGGGACTGCCTCGTTCCCGATACGTCGCCCCCGGGCATTGAGAAGGCAATGCCGCTTTCGCCACGCATGAACTCGAACTCCATTTTCTTCGGCCGCCCTGAAAAACTAGGCGATTCCAGTGGACAACGGGTTAATGAATGGCCGGGAAAAATGTTGCGAAAGCGGCGCCCCAATCACGGTTGCGTTAACCTTATATTTAAAGTTTTACGTATCCCGCGGAATGCATGTTTTCTTTACCCCCCTGTGTCATTACGATACGAGGGTCCATTTTCAGCCTCCTGCGCGGGGGTAAGACAAACAGAATTATAAGCCCCCGCGGCAGCTAGTACAGGGTAGCGAAGGCATGGCGAAGAAACCAACGACGACCAGAAATCTCGACAGCGACGTAGCCAGGGAACTCGAAAAAGCACTCGATCTCGACTTGAGCGGCGACGCCGACGGCGGCGACCTCGATATCGCGGCTTCGATGGAAGATCTGGAAGCGCAGATATCCCAGGCCGCCGACGAGCTGGCACGCGAGGGACGCAATCAGCAGCCGGCGGCGCCCGTCGTCAATCAGGCTCAGGGCGCCAAGCCCGCGCCAATGGCTCAGGGCGCCAAGCCCGCGCCAATGGCCAAGCCTGCCGAACTTCGCCCGGTCGAGACGCGCAATGGTGGCCAGCCCGCCGGCTTCGCCCCAGCCAACGATGATCGCCAGAAAGATTACAAGACCCTTCTGCACAGCCTGAACAGGCGCGCCTCCAACACCATCTACTGGGTCATCGCCTTTGTCTCGCTCGCCTGGATCGCCGGCGCCGGCGGATTGGCCAACCTGCTTTTTGGACCGAGCATCTGGCGGATACGCACGCTGGACCAGTTCTTTGCCCGCCCCGAACTGATCGGCCTCGCCGTCGCGGCAATCGTGCCCGTCATCCTGTTCTGGGCCTTCGCGGCGATGATTCGCCGCGCCCAGGACATGCGCATCGCCGCGCAATCGATGACGGAAGTGGCCTTCCGCCTGACCGAGCCGGAAAACATGGCTCAGGATCGCGTCATGATGATCGGCCAGGCCGTCCGCCGCGAAGTGGCCGCAATGGGCGAAGGCATCGAACGCACCCTTGCCCGTGCCGTCGAACTGGAAACGCTGGTCCACAGCGAGGTCAACCAGATCGAGCGCTCCTATTCGGAAAACGAAACCCGGATCAGGTCGCTGGTCGACGGACTGGGCAGCGAACGCGAAGCGGTGGTCACCCATGCCGAACGCGTCCGCGCCTCGATCTCCGGCGCCCACGAGACGTTGCGCGATGAAATCGGCGCGGCAAGCGACATCATCCGCGACAGCATCCTCAATGCGTCGACCAAACTGTCGATGACGATCACCAATTCCGGCGACACGCTGATCGACCGCATCAACGAAAGCTCGATGTCGATCTTCGACTCCGTGGAGGGTCGCCTCGACAACATCACCGACCGGCTTTCGACCTCCGGCGAGGCTTTCGCCAGCCTGCTCGACACCCGTATCGCCAAGCTGACGGACACCACGGACGGCTTGACCCGTTCCTTGACCGACCTGCTCGACGACCGCACCACCGGCATGGTGTCGCTGCTCGGCGGCGCCGCGCGCACCCTCAATTCCGAGTTCGAGGCCAGCCTCAACGGCATCGAGCGCACCTTGGCCGAGCGCGGCCAGGCGCTGATCAGCGAGTTCCAGACCCGCGCAGAAGCGCTGGATACCGGCACCCAGAAGCTCAATGCCGCGCTTGAGGCCCGTGCCCGCCAGATCAACGAAACGCTGGTCGAGCGTGCGCGTGAAATCGCCCACACCTTCGCCGAGAGCAAGGACACGCTGTCGGCCATGATCGATCAGGGCAAGACCCAGATCGGCGCCGACATGGCCGACATCGTCACCTCGACCTCATCCATGCTCGAAGCGCGCGCCAGCGATTTCGCCGGCCGCATGGAGGCAGCCCGCCACGTCGTTTCGCGCTCCTTCGACGCCGACATCCAGCGGCTTGCCGATGCGCGCGTCGGTATCGAGGAAGCCGTCGAAAACCACAGCCGCAAGCTCTCCGAGAGCCGCGAGCGCATGGCGGCGGCCATGCAGGCGGACCTGGAGAAATTCGCCGAGGGCCGCGCCGGCATCGATGCCGCCGTGACCAACCAGGTGCAGAAGCTGGCCGAAGGCCGCGGCCTGATAGCGCGTGCGCTCGAAGAAGACCTGCGCAAGGTCAACGAATCGCGCGCCGCCATCGATGCGTCGCTCGGCAGTCATCTCGAACGATTGGAAGAAGGCCGCAACCGGCTCTCTCTGGCTCTCAACGAAGACTCTGGTAAATTGGTGCAAGCTCGCACGATCATTGATGAAATGGTCGCTGGACATGTCGGAAAGCTGGCTGAAGGCCGCAACATCCTGTCGCGCGCCCTGGAAGCCGATCTCGGCAAACTGTCCGACAGCCGCGCCGACATAGACGGCCTTGTCGCCGGCCAGGTCGAGAAGATCGCCGAGGGCCGCGCGGTGCTCGCCAAGGCGCTGGAAAACGACATTGCCGGTATCAAGAACCTCATCGAGGCGCATTCGGCGAAACTGGCCGAAGACCGCTCGCAGCTCGGCCGTTCGCTCGAAAGCGACCTTTCGGGCATACGTGGCCTGATCGACAGCCATTCCGGGCGCCTGGCAGAAGACCGCGGCCTGCTGTCGCAGACGCTTGAAGCCGACCTCGCCAAGCTGGCCGAAAGCCGCTCCAGCATCGACGGGCTGGTCGCCGGCCAAGTCGAGAAGCTTGCCGAGGGCCGCGACATCCTCAAGCGTGCGCTGGAATCCGACCTCAACACGATCAAGAGCGTCATATCGAGCCAGTCGGACAAACTTGCCGAGGATCGCGGACAGCTCTCGCGCGTTCTGGAAGCCGATCTGCAGAATGTGAACAGCGTTATCGCCGATCACATGAACAGGCTGGTTCAGGATCGCTCGACCTTGTCGAAAGCGCTGGAGGACGATCTCGCCAAGCTGGCCGAAAGCCGCTCCAGCATCGACGGGCTGGTTGCCGGCCAAGTCGAGAAGCTGGCCGAAGGTCGCGACATCCTGCGCCGCGCATTGGAGGCCGATCTCAACACGGTCAGAAACACCGTTGCCGACCAGTCCCAGAAACTGGTCGACGATCGCTCCCAGTTCGCCCGTGCGCTGGAGGCCGATCTCGAAACCGTCAACAGCCTTGTCAACAGCCATTCGGACCGGCTTGTCCAGGAGCGTTCGACACTGTCGAAGGCGCTTGAGGCCGACCTGCTGACCGTTAGCGGGCACGTCAACAATCACGCGGAACGGCTTGTCGAGGAGCGTTCGACCTTGTCGAAGGCGCTGGAGGACGATCTCGCCAAGCTGGCCGAGAGCCGATCCAGCATCGACGGTCTGGTCGCCGGCCAGGTCGAGAAGCTCGCTGAAGGCCGCGATGTCCTCAAGCGCGCGCTGGAGGCCGACCTTGCCAAGCTGGCCGAGAGCCGCTCCAGCATCGACGGTCTGGTCGCCGGCCAGGTCGAGAAGCTCGCCGAGGGCCGCGACATTCTCAAGCGCGCTCTCGAAGCCGACCTGCAGAGGCTGGCCGAAAGCCGCGGCGATATCGATGAGATCATCGCTGGACATGTCGGCAAGTTGTCCGAAGGCCGCAATATGCTCAGCCGCGCGCTGGAAGACGATCTCGGCAAGCTCGCCGAGACCCGCAAGGACGTCGATCGCTCGCTGTCCGGCCACATCGACCAGATCGCGGCCAGGAGCACGGACATTTCCGCCGCGATTGCTGCCGATGTCGACAAGATCGAGCAGGCGTTCAGCCGCCAGACCGGCATCATCGAGGAACGCGCCGGCACCATGGAGCGCGCGCTCTCGACTGGCGTCGATAACGTCCGCAGCGTGCTCGAGAAGAGCGCGGTCTTCGTCGCCGGCGCCTTGCGCGAAAAGGTCCTGGAAGTCACCAGCACGCTGCACGAGCAGGCCGGTGCCGCCTTCAGTGACGCCGATCGCAAGATCGCCGAGCGCGCCGAACAGACGTCCGCCGCCCTGCTGGCACGGGCCGAAGACATCGCCCGCACCTTCGAGGAGGCCGATCGGCGCCTCCACGCCCGTGCGGAAGATACGTCGAACGCCTTGCTCGCCCGCGCCGACGACACCTCCAGCTCGCTGCTGGCCCGCGCCCATGAAACCGCCGACCAGCTCGCCGCTCGCGCTGGCGAGATCGCCGGGACGTTCGACATGGCGGACCAGAAGCTCGCCGCCCGGGCCCAAGAGACCGCCG
>NZ_JAPYKP010000186.1:0-8796 GCF_037179725.1 Mesorhizobium sp. Cs1321R2N1
TTGGCCGATATTCAATACCAGTTGGGAACGGACTGGCAATCAGTTGGGTTCAGGCAAGGAGACACTTGAGGCTGAGTAATAAGAAAGCTCCGACCAAGATATTTGCGTCTACTGTACTGTAGGATATGGGGAACAAACGTATGCATCGAGACGGTCCGGCTTCACCGTTGTTTCGGCCAGTCAGCTTTGAAGGCAATTTTACGTTCGAGGAGCTTGCGCGCGATCAGCACGCCTCGGCCGAGCTGGCGCAGGCAATTCCGTTCGCGCATTCCGGCTCGTGTGTCGCCTGGGGCATCCCGTTTGAAGTTGGGCGCCCGGTTTTTCTCAGGGACCAGCCGCTTACAGTCGAGATTTCGCCGACCACGGCTCGATGGTTCGTGTTCCTGCATGCATCTGGTGTCCGTCCGCTTTCGCCCGATCAGAATGGTCTCATCTCTCCCATGCGGGGAATCGGCCAGCTCGGCGAGCACGCGGCGGACTATATCCTGATTTATGATGATGGCTCCGAACAAAGGGCGGAAATCCGGCGGCGAAATCAGATAGGTTCGCTAGTCTTCCGATGGGCGGAGCATTGCACCCAAGCGGTAGCGGCCAGAAAACCTCGACCCCTGGCGCTCAGTACGGCTGACCAGCCGAGACCTATAAGCGACGCCGCTTTATATCGCCCCATCGAGTGGGGAAGGCGCCAGACGCAGGCCCTTTTTGAGGAAGGGCCTTGGATGAATTTTGTGTGGGCGCTCGAAAACGCAAATCCGAAGAAAGCTGTGGCGGCGATAAGGTTCGAACCTGTTTCTGGCATCGTTATTGTCTCCGGCGTTTCCGCTGGCGATGCCTGTTCGATGCCACTCCGGTGGGAAAAGCGTAAGAAGGTGTTGCTCAGAATGCCCCCCGAAGTCAGCTTCGATCCCACGCTCGACGAGCATGGTCTCTTCAGTCAGGTCCAGCTCGATCTCGGCCAGGTTATCACAGCCACTCCGCGGCTGATCTATCCTACCCAGCATTGGGAGAAGACTCGTCAAAACCTGCAACCGGAAGCCAGCCCGACCGACATCGTCGTCGAATATTCGGCGCACGCAGATGCCTGTTTTCACCTTTTTGGGGACAGGACTATCTCGGTTACTGACCTTGACAATGACATGCGGCAAGGCGAACCGGTGCTGCAGAGTATTCAACCGGCCAATCAATGCGTCATGCTTCGCGTCGTCGAGCAGGGGACGAATAAGCCCGCCCCCGTAAAGCTTCACGTGCATGGCTCGTCAGGCGAGTATCTTGCTCCATTAGGGCGGAACCGCAACCCGAGTCGCCGATGGTTCGAGAATTACGGCCCCGAGTATTGGCATGGCCAGCATCTGTCCACCTACATCTCCGGACAAACGCCGATCGAATTGCCTCTAGGCGACGTTTACCTTGAGATCACGAAGGGTTTTGAGGTCAAGCCGATCCGCAGGAAGCTCACGATCACTCGTGAAACCGAGCTTATAACCGTAGAACTCGAGAAGGTACTCCATTGGCGTGAAGAAGGCTGGGTCACCGCTGATACTCATGTGCATTTCCTGGCTCCGGCAACAGCCATGCTCGAGGGGGCCGCCGAGGGCGTGAATGTTATCAATCTCCTCGCGAGCCAATGGGGAGAGCTGATGACCAACATCGGGGATTTTGACGGCAGGACAACCCTGGGAAGCAAAGCTGCCGGAGGTGACGGCGAATTCCTCGTCCGCGTCGGCACCGAGAACCGGCAGCGCGTCCTCGGTCACATCTCGCTGCTTGGCTATTCTGGCAACATGATCGTTCCCCTCGCTGCGGGGGGGCCCGATGAATCGGCGATCGGAGACGCCCTCAGTGCACTCACCACCGAATGGGCGCAGCAGTGCAAGAAGCAGGGCGGGCTCGTCGTCCTGCCGCACTTCCCCGATCCCCGGATGGAAAGCGCCGCGACGATCGTCCTAGAGGAAGCGGACGCCGTCGAAATGACTTCTTTCACAGAGCTTTACCGTGGCATCGACCCCTACTCGCTTTCCGACTGGTATCGCTATCTGAACAATGGCTATCACATCCCCGCTGTGGCGGGCACTGACAAGATGTCGGCTGAGTGTGCCGTGGGCATGATCCGGACTTACGCAAAAATCCCAGACTATCGAGAGTTCTCCTACGAGACGTGGATGGATGCTGTCCGCTCCGGCCATACGTTTGTGACCTATGGTCCTCTGATGGATCTGAATGTTGAGGGGAAACCCATGGGCAGCCGCATTGCCATTGGCTCTTCGGGGGGGGCGGTCAACATTAGCTGGAATGTCTCAAGTGTGATTATGCCGATGACGACGATCGACCTCGTGGTCAATGGAGAGGTCAGAGAGAGCCGAACCCTAAAGCCGTGGCAGGATGCCGGAAGCTGGTCGGTGCGTGTCCAGAAAAGCTCCTGGATGGCGGTGCTTGTTCGCGCGAAATACGACGACAAGCCTGAGATGATTGCTGCTCACTCGTCGGCGGTCATGATCGACGTCGAAGGCTCCCAGTTGTTTGCGGCGGCCGACGCGCTCACAATCCTGGAGCAGATCGAGGGTTCGCTGGCCTTCGTCGACACCATTGGAATTCGCGCCGAGACCAAACGATACAAGGAGATGCGGCTCGTGCTCCAATCGGCGTATCAGCGACTGCATAACAAGATGCATGAAATGGGATACGATCACCCTCATCACATTGGCAGCCACCATCCTGAGCATGAGCAAATGTATCCGATCGACAAGACTTGAAGTTGGCTAAGAAATATGAGAGTCTGAGCAAAATGGCCCACATAATTATTATTGTGATCATGCTTATTGCGGCATGCGTGCCGGCTTTTTCACACGTTGGAGGTTTTGAACCCTGTTCGTTTGCGGCTGGCCTTGTACATCCACTTTCAGGACTTGACCACATCATGGTGATGGTCGCGGTCGGCTTATGGGCAGCGTTGAAAGGCGGACGCGCCTTGTGGGCATGGCCGGCAACATTCGTCGGCTTTATGGTAGCCGGTGGCACCTTGGGGGTCGCGGCGATCCCAGTTCCGCTTGTCGAGCCGGTTATTCTCATTTCCATTGTAGCATTCGGCTTGCTTGTCTCGGCTGCGGTAGACGTGCCCACTGCAGCAGGGGCGGCGATCATTGCCTTCTTTGCGTTCTTCCACGGCCACGCGCATGGCACGGAAATCCCCGAGACGGCTGGGGGCTTCGAATATCTCGCCGGCTTCGCTGTTGCCACAGTGCTCCTGCATGGTGGTGGCATCGGCTTGGGTCTACTGCCGAGCCGGCTTTTTCGTCGCTTCTTGCGTCTCGCAGGTGGGGCAAGCGCTGCGGCCGTCCTCGGCCTGATGCTGGGCTGGGTGTAACAGCATGACTTAGCATCCGATATATGGTCGCCGAGCAAAGCGGTGCGGCGGCGGCCAACTTCGTCCAACGATGTCTGGCCGCCCGCGGCAAAGGACGTTGTGGAGTTGCTGTCCGGAAGCTTGTCTTCATAACCTCCTGATGCGATCGCCCCACCATGTTCCAATTGCCACTGGGCGAAAACCCTCGTGCCCATCCGGTGAGGACCGCAGACGGCATATGCGGGGCTCTGCATAACCGCAAGGGCGCGGAGGGGTTGGCTGCACTTGTGCGCGATACGATGGGCGCCGATCCGTTCTTATGTGTCGCACGAGATTATGTGGCGGGGCCGTCCTGATGCCAGCCTGGGCCGGCAAGACTGCAATTCTCCGCCACATAACATTCCTACCTCTCGGATAGGTGCGGGATTCCCCCGCGCCCTTATTTCGGAGGGGCAATATGCTCAAGTTCTATTTTTTTCGTATAAAAGGGTGCTCAAGCGCCTACGTGCGGTGTCCTTGGTTACGAGATGGACCGTCTTGCGGAGCATTTCTTCACGCTTGGTTACAAGCGAGCGTCGGCCAAGAGTTATCTGAGCCGGATTGCGCACGTACCCAGTTTGCCAGGACGCGCTGCGGTCCGATGCCGATCGATCCTCGGTCCGCAACAAGCCGAGGAATCAACACATCCGGCAGACCGGCAAAACCGCGGCCTGATCAGTGTCCACCCTAGAGCGGGATGAGATTAGTTTCGGTCATATCCGGAGTTTTCGAAGTAGTGTGAGCATTCTGTCGGTGTGATGCGGTTGAGAATTTGGCCGATCGCGTCGCAAACGGTTTGGACGGTGCGGCTTGCTGCCTTTCTCAGCCAGTGCTTGAGTTTTGAAAAGAGCTGTTCGTTCGGATTGAGATCGGGCGAGTATTTCGGCAGGAAGAAGAGCCTGGCGCCGGCGGCGCGTATGGCGCGGCGCACCGCCTTGCCTTTGTGCGAGCCGAGATTGTCCATGATGACGATATCGCCCGGCCGGAGGGTCGGAGCGAGAACCTTCTCGACATAGAGGAGAAATCTCTCGCCGTTGATCGGCCCGTCGATCAGCCAGGGCGCCTCGACGCGATCGTGGCGCAGCGCGGCCAGGAAGGTCATGGTCTTCCAGTGGCCATGCGGCACTTTGGCCTTGATGCGCTGTCCCACCGGCGCCCAGCCCCTGAGCGGCGCCATGTTGGTCTTGGTCCAGGTCTCGTCAATGAAGACCAGGCGCGTGGGATCAATCCGGTCCCGATACTTCGTCCACTGCATCCGCCGTCGCGCGATATCGGGACGATCCTGTTCGACGGCGATCAGCGTCTTTTTTTGTGACTGAGCTTCTCGGCATGCACGAACTCCCACACCGAACGGTAGTCGACCCTCAGGCCACGCTCGCCAAGTTCGGCCACAAGGCCGCGCAAGGTGAAGTCCCTGTCGTGACAGCGTTCGATCAGCCAGTCGCGCCACGCTCCCGAGAGCTTCTTCGGTTTGTAGCCGCCGACCTGACGAGGTGCGGCACTGCCAGTCTTCTCGACGCGCTTAAGCCACGCGATGGCCGCGCTATAGCTGACGCCAAATCGAGCCGCCGCCGCGCGTCGCGAGAGCCCTTCCGTCTTGACCGCGGCGACAACCCGCTCGCGAAGGTCCATCGAATAGCTTGCCATCCATGCTGGCCTCCTCCCAGCATGGATGTTGAATCAGAATTGCGATGATTTGGGAATCCCACGACTCTTACAAATCTCATCCCGCTCTAGCGGCGTACTCCAAGTCAAGGCAAGATTCATATAGTTTGGCATCAGAAGGACGGGCGCCTTTGTCCGCCTCGTCAAAGGCGCCCTTCCTCTCCGCGACACCGCCAGGCCTAGGAGGTCACCGGGCCAAGGACCATCGCGCGAGCGCTAAGCCTATGCTAGTCAAGCAGAGACTGTTGTCTATCCAGTCAGATGTTATGGCTGGTGAGGCGCGATTCTGTCGCGCCGTCAGAACGAACGCTGGAACCAAAGCAAGCCGCCAACGCTGTTCCTTTTGTTTGCATTGGTCCAGTTTACGTTGGACGGGTCAACTGCAGAGACCCCGAAGTTGCCGTAGTGGTCATAATCAACTTCGGCCGTGATCGTGTACCCGGCTACGATGCTGTATGCTACGTTTGCCACTACGCCATAATTTTTGAGCTGATCACCTGAGACCTGTAGGTTGAAGGACGTTTTCTCGTTGAATTTGTAGGTTCCTCCTGCCCAGAATGCCCAATTCCCACCCCAGTTCTTGTAGAACCCGCGTCCGTTCGCGTCGATTATGTTGGTGGAATCGTCGTTGAGCTTACCGTCTGTCCCATAACCAAACATGCCGAACAGTGAGAGGTTGTCGTTGACCGTGAGATCAGCGCGGATCTTGCCGGCCACTTCTCCATAATTACTGTCATATGCTATAACGCTTGTTAGAGCGCCCCAGCCCTGCGTGTATTTCAAACCGCCGATCACATGCGGAACATAGCTGTCGATCGTGCCGACAGCGCCCGATCCTTCTTCGAGCGAGACTACCGTGGAGAAGCCATCGCCGGCATCGAAATAGTATTGAAGGGCATTGGTGTCGAGGCTCCCGTAGGGGACGATCGTGTCATTGTACACATTGCCAGCGTAGCCGATGAAGGTATCGAACGCGGAGTCGCCCTTACCGACCCGAAAACCACCAAGCTGGATCCAGGCAAAATTCAGCGTGAGCCCCTTATTGCCGGCAGAGTTGTTGGAATAATCACCATTATGATTGCCGAAGTTGATGCGAGTCTCCGTATAGGTCTTCAGGGTGCCGAGCTCGGTTTCCTGCCCGGTCCACGTCCTAAGTGAGAAGCGACTGTTCTTCATCCATGTCGCCTGATCTATGCCGGTGACCACGTCATGGGTTCGCGCGCCGTCGAAGGAGCCGACATCACCAAAGCCGATGATTTCACGAACGTAGCCACCGATACGCAGGCAGGTCTGAGTACCAGGAATGTAAAAATATCCTGCGCCGTATACGTCGCAGATCTTGACGTATTCAGCCGGTTCTGGTTCGGCGACGGTAACTGCGTCGGCAGCGCGAGCGCCGGAGACTACAATGAGGGCCGCAGCGGAGCCGAGTAGAAGGCTCTTAATGTTCATTCTGATCTCCATTCAAAGTTTTAAAAGGGAAAAAGTCGATCGACGACGGCTCCCTGTCCCCACGATCGAAAAGGATGCGCTTCCGGTGCACCCTTTCCGACACTGACGCTATTCGCCGCAATTATTAGCGCAAGATCAAATTTAGCTTTCCAAGTGACTTCTGTGGTTGTCAGTTGTATTTTTATCACTGAAACTCGCAATTCCATTGCACAACATGTACATCTTGGACAACTGTACGAACAGCACACTTGGGACAATGATCCGGCGCGCCAAATATTCTCTGGCCAGACCACATAAGGCCGAACGTCATCCAAGAGAATTAAAGAGATCATCAGGAAGCTTTAGCCGCCTATCAGCCCCTTGCCCGTCACCGAGCTCCGGAGGCCAACAGCGGCAGTCTTTTCGCCGGCCTGTCTGGGCATAACATTCGCTGACGGCTTGCTGCGCCTGGCCAACACGCCCGGCCATCGTCATTCTCGCGGAATATACGGTGCCGCCGGTCAATCCGGCCGTGCGCGCGCGACGTGATCGACTCATCCGCGGTCAAAGGCGCATCGAACGCCGCGCTGACCGACCGGTTTAGACCAGAGAGGCCCTTGGCGGCAGGAGATGGTCCGCGTCTCGGCGTGGCGAGCAGAAGAAGACGGTTTTGATGCCACAGGCCTTGAGGGCCATTGCGCGTGCCTTGACCGCCATTCCTGAGAGCGTCCCTGCGCTCCGCCCAAAACCGCGTCCCGTATAGCAGTTTGCCCCTCGGTCAGACTGCTTTCAGCCTAAAGCCCGCCTCGAAGCAAGGCGTTTGCCGTCTTACGCGCGCCGGACATGGTGGCCCGATGATCTCGGCCTTCGCTCGCAACCAAGGGTCATGACCCATAACCAACAGCTAACGGTCCCGGCGATAGCCGCCGGTGAGCATGAAGGCAATGGGGCGGCAACGTTGGCCATCGCCCGCCAGACTTCAGAACATGAACGATGCCGTTGATCACGCGCCGATCGTCTACCACCTTGCCGCGCGTGTCGCAGACGACCTTCAATGCGGCGCAACTGCTCCTGCGTTATGATTCATGGCTAGCGAGACGTGATGAATCGGAACCATGTTTGGCTAGACCGGGATTACCGATGCGACCGAGAATTGCGGAGGGGGATCGTGGCTGCCGACGAATGCCACAGTCCGCGACGGCTTGTATCGCCGTTAGGGGGAGCACAATAATGAATCCCAATCCAAGCGGCCCGCCACGCGACCGCCCCCGCCCATTCAATGCCCAACCTTTAAATCGCAAGCCGCGCCAAAAAAAATGGCTGCTTAGTCTATCGCCACGCAAAGCCGATGAACTTGCAATAAGAACAGCCTAGGTTCGTGACAATAGCGACAACCCGATCGTCAGCAAGATTGAATCAGAGAAAATGCGTGGGCAGCCGATGCGACTTCTGCACTGAAACCTTCTTTGAGCAACTCGATAGGAATACGACCCTTGAGAAGGGGTGAAGGGCCGATCAACCAAAGCCACGCCGATCTGGGATTAGGGATCGAGGAAAGCACCTCTCTCATCCCCGGCATGGGCCTGCCATCGATGAACTGAGCCAACGGAAACACATGCCTGCGCGCGCCTTTTCGCAATGCAACCACGTCTTTGTGCCGTTGCCACCAATGCAATGTGGACCGCGGTATTCCAAACCGCTTTTCTAGACTCGTTGGTCCTGCAACCGGCCCGGCCCAGTCCGTAATGCGCGCTCCCGCGGCTTCCATCGCTCGGACCTCGCCAGTTGGGCGCACAGCTTCGGCCTCGAGCTGTTCTAGAATTGCAGCCGCCATATCGTGGGCAGAAGAGCCTGAGAGTACAACCGCAACTTTCATGGTCTGATTCGACGCGTCCCGTCGAGCCAAGATGCGCTCCACCTCCCTCATTACAAAGCTTGAAAGCTCGGCATGACGCCTCTCAACATCACTCGCTCTAGTCATAGATGGCTTTCCCCAGAATTAAGGGCATCCTACCACAAATTGCGAAGCGGTATTGAAGCCAAAATACCTACAATTTGCTTCGCTGAGGTAGAATACATGTTGATGCACATTTGTGCATCATGACTGCCATATTTTCATGCTATCATAGAATTATTTGGAGATCTGGTCCAACGTTGGAGCCGCACTGGGAAAAGCAGATCACGATCGGCGCGTTTCCAAAATTGCCCGAAAGGCCCTCTTCAGCAGAACAAACGGGCTTGCCGAATCGAGTAGCAAAGGCCAGACATGCGGTCCCCGATTTAAAGAACCGGAGACCTAAACCAATGTACCATGGGGCTTG